>NZ_JCACKQ010000114.1:0-4326 GCF_059505465.1 Symplocastrum torsivum
GTCTACTAAGCAAGTATTATACTTCTATTAACTCTTCATTTTTGTTTAAGTCCCGTTAATCAATAGTTCAGTGGCAGCACCTTCATTAGCAACGCTTGTGGGAATTTGGGCAGTTCACGTTACAGGTTGGAGGAAGTCATATGTTTCACATCAGTTTTAACGCTGCAATCTCCACTCAGCACTATGAGGTTAGTTGCTTAGGTGTCCAACTTGACTAAATAATCCCCGCAAGCACATCGCGCTGGCGGGGGGGTTTATAGAAATTCTGTATACATACTTCTAATATACTACCAAAGAGAGATGTATTTAGGGAAATATTTCCTTCAACTGTGGCGCTCCTAACGTCTAGGGGATTACCAAATCACTAGATGAGAAATTTTACAAAACTAAACACTAGGGCTTATCTACTCTTAAACTATTGACAGTGCTACGTCTTAAAATAGGGTATACCTGTTTTGTATCCAGAAAAGATAGAAAATATTTCTAAAGAAAGACCAATTTTCACCAATATTATGAGAGGATCCATAGTACTTAACATTGGGGTCAGCAGATATAAAGACCCTAACTATTAAATAACCCAATGAAATCTACACGCCTCCTATTGTTAATTGGTTTTTTGCAGGATGAGTTGGCGATTCCCTCCGCCTCGATCGACCTAGCCGTGCGCCATCATACCGATACCCCAAATCTGTTGCCGATGATTCTTTGGCAATACGGATTGATCACGTTAAAGCAGTTAGACCGAATCTTCGATTGGTTGGAAACGGCGTGAGCAAATTACGTGAGTTTGGCTATGATGTTTAAAACCCCTGGCAGCAGGCACGTAGACAACTCCCTCAATCAGTTCAGCCTTCTTTAGAGAAACATCGCGTTGTAACGACGCTCAAATTCATGGCGATTTAAGCGATCGCCACTTTCAAAGAAGTAATGAGTTGTGTATTTTGTCTTTCTGTCGCTGAGAGACTGGCTCATTGCACCGTTTGGTCGTGCCGCCTAACTCAGGATGTGACGTGAAAAGTTACCTCACTATAAGCCATCATTTCAGCAACCAAATCACTATGGCTAAGGCAATTCAAATCGACGAATAAAGAAGTCAATTATCATCGTCGGTCAATCGGCAACGCTGTAGTGTCTTGCACTCAATCCGCTTCTGGCGGTTGGCAACAATACTCGTTAAGTCCGGTCGTCCCGTGAGAGCGAGTCGCCAGTCAGCCCAGATTTCGTATAAGGCATCCACAATCCAACCAATCACAGGTAGCTTGGTGGCAGCATAGATCCACCCCATTCCCAGAATTTCGTAGACTCGACGAAAGACTTCCACATTTTTGATGACAGTGCCGTTGGGGAGTAGAGCATGAATTCGCCCCATTGCCGTCTCAAAGTCTATGCCTCCATGTGAAGAGGGAGTATAGTCATCGTCGGCAATATCTACAAACGTCACTTTTCCTCGACCCGCATCACGTTTTCTCAAGAAGTTGACTTCTCGCACACACAAGGGGCATTCACCGTCGTACAGCAATTTGATTTGCCAGGATGGCTTTTCAGGCACAGGAGCGACTTTAACGGATTTGTGGGATTGGGTGTTTGACGAGGGCATAGGAGGAAAGGCAAATTAATTCACGTCGGAAGCGTTGTTATAAAATCTCCTCGACAAGGAGCTAGGGATTTGTTACTAATTGTAACGATTTGAGTACACCATCAGGAAATCTAACTTGTCGCTATTGATATTGTCGTTGGTTCAGCTTCATCTCACCTGTAGCTGCTGCGCGCTCGTTTACTTGCCTGCACCTCAGCGATCGTTTGAATTTGCACCGCTTGGATTTGAGCCTTGACTCGCTCCAATTGCTGTTGGGTTTGTTGGATACTACTATATAGTTGTCGCTTCTGAGTCTAGAGGCGAGAGTCGTCTAGGTAAGCAATCGCCTCTCCCTGCTGTAATGCCTGGTGCGCCTTTACTTCAATCCGATTCACTAAAAATTCGTTAACTCATAGCAAGAACGTGCAACGATGGCATGAACGTGCAAGATTTTTTTCAGTCACATGGCTCAAAATCGGAGCTAGGAATACACCGATTATCCAAATAGGAGATGTAACAAGGAGCCATCAAAATGAAAAGAGCAACAGCCAAGCCGTTGAAGAATACATCCAACCAAACTCTGTGGACAGACCTTGGAGAGAATGCATCTGCACAAATAAGCGGCGGCAGAATCAGCATAGGTGAGACTTCTCCAGTTGATGGGTTAGGCAGACCTATAAGACGCTCAGTCCTCTAACCCTTAAAAAGGATGAAAATGCGATTTTACAAGCCAACGCCATCTCCACTTGCAATGTAAACCTCATGAAGGAGAAATTGAAATGAGTCAAGTGCAATCTAATCAGCTTCAGAAGGACAAACAAAAATCGCTGTGGACAGAAATTGCAGACAAAGATAGTTCTCAAATATCTGGTGGTGGTAAGTGTCGATGGGTTCGCGGCTGGGGGGTAGTCTGTGAGACAGGATATGGAACTTTTACACTCTAGATGACCTATTTACACCAAGCTACAAAAGTAAAACTATTTGTGGCTTGGTGTAAATAGGAGAAAATACAATGAGTGTAAGCAAACCTAAAAATCTGCTTCAGTTATGGGCGTTTTCTTTAATGCTTTAATAATCTTTGGAGACGAGCAAACCTCATTATCAATAAAGCATGATTTGCAAATTATTGATCGCGCAGGAGGATAAAAAAACATGAAGAAACTATCTCAATCTGCAAAATTAAACATAGAAAATGTAGAGCGATCGCTAATCCAAGACCTGTCAGAACAACAGGCTAGCCATCTTGCAGGAGGTATTCAACGCCTTCAAGAAGAGTTTCAAGCTGAACTCAGCGTTCTGCGGGGGCTTCCGGACTCCTGACAGGTGTAGGTTTTTTACAAAGGTGTGAGTAATCAGGCTCACACTCAGAAAATAAAAGTAGAAAACGAGTAAGTCTGTGAGGCTCAAATGCCGAGAAATGAGTACCTCAAACAGTGGACACGCATAGTATCAAAGAAGATGCCACAGTTGTCGATACCGCAAGTGGTAGGGCTGGCGACCTGGAGTTTTGGTATGGTCATGACCAAATCAAGTAGCTTGACAAAAGTATCGCAATTCATCGCTAGAGCGAATGGAGAAAAAGCCAACACGGTACGTCAAAGGTTAAGGGAATGGTATCAGGAGTCGGAAGCCAAAAAAGGGATTCATCGCCACACTCTGGATGTCAGCCGTTGTTTTGCGCCATTATTGAAGTGGGTGTTGAGTTTATTGCCGAGAAACACACAACAAATCGCCTTAGCACTAGACGCAACTACGATTGGCAATAAGTTCGTAGTCTTATCGCTGAATATTTTACTTGCAGGTAGTGGAATTCCGATTGCCTGGTGCGTGGTCAAAGCTAATCAGCCAGGAAGTTGGAAACCACATTGGCAAAAGTTAATCAAGGCTGTGACAGATGTAATTGGCAACGGCTTTCAAGTGCTAGTCATGGCTGACCGAGGACTCTATGCTGACTGGCTATATCAACTGATTGTCGATGCACATTGGCATCCATTTCTACGCATCAACCATCAAGGCACTTATCGACTCCCACCCCGTCAGAAATGGCAGTCATTGGTGGATGTAGTTTCTGCTCCTGGGCAATCTTGGTCGGGTGAGATTATTTGTTTTAAAACTCATCCACTCCCATGTACGTTACTTGCCCGTTGGGATAGTGGTTACAAAGACCCCTGGTTAATCCTCACTGACTTAGAACCAACGATAGCTTCTGCTCTTTGGTACGGGTTACGTCCTTCCACCGAATGCGTTTACCGTGACATCAAATCTGACGGTTGGCAATGGCACAATACACGTTTATTTGACCCACAACGTGCCGAACGTATCTGGTTAGCTATTGCTGTTTCTACCCTGTGGATGGTCAGGCTTGGTGATGAGGCAGAACATCAATTCTCTGTTCCCAGTCTCGAACAACTTCCCTCAACACACCGAGTGTTTTCTCTCCCTGTTTGTTTGAATCCTCAGCGCCATATTTCTTGTTTTCTCTTGGGATTGCTGACCCTGACGGCTGATTTACTCAACCATCTCCCTATTCATCTTCATCGTTGGAGTTCCTTTCCCCCTACTCCTGTTGATGATTTCTATGGCTTTAACTCCTCCTGATTGTAAAAAACCTACACCTGTTAGGAGGACAACCCCCCTCCTGCCAAAAGCACTAATGGAAAATCAGGCGTAATCTTTTTGAAATCTCGTGGTAGTACTAGTGCAGCGCGGCAGAAATAACCCACCAGTCTAGAGTGAGGTGACAACTAGGG
>NZ_JCACKQ010000115.1:0-215537 GCF_059505465.1 Symplocastrum torsivum
ATAACTAATTAATCCATCGGTTGTTTTCCTCTGACTTATTCAGCAAGCCCTAATTCGAGGATTGTGGGAACAACCCACACAAAAATTGCTAATGAGAAGACTGCTAAATAGTGTTTTGATTTACCCCAATTCCAGCCAGCTTTGGAGAAACCATCACGGAATATATAGCGACCAGTGATATAGGTAGCCACTGTGACCATAATCATTGGTAATGAGCTTAAGGCATAGCGCAGAAATGGTGTTTCTGCCCAAAGCACATAGGCGATTTGAAATGGCTAAGATACCGCCACAACAATTAATAGATATGTTCTTAGCGAGAAAGGTTTCTGGGGATTTCTCATGCTTGAACGTTATACCATTCTGGATTTTGGATTGTGGATTTTATATTTTGGATTGCAAAAGCCTTCTGGAGGCAATGGTTTCAATCTATGATCTGTCGCATCCTCTGTTTAAATTGGTATTACTTCCAGCATTTTTGGCGGTTGTCTGCGTCAGAACTTTGCCTTGGCGATCGCGTGTGACGGTTGCTTAAATGGGAATTTGCAATTATGTCCCCTGAATCCAAGCTAGAGCTACCGTTTCTTAACCGTCCCCACGCCTTCCCCAGATTCCCGCACTTGAGGAGAGCCAATATACTCTACTGAACCCACGCCGGATACAGTTGCATCTAGGTTCTCACTCACATTAACCACAGCGCTTCCCACGCCACTGTTGCGAACTGTAGCTTGCTTAGTCTTGAACTCTTCACCATTAAAACTGCCGACCCCGGAAAGAGTGAGTTCCAGCACATCGACACTTCCGGCGATCGTCATGCTACCCACCCCATCAAGGGAAATCGACAACCGTTTACCTTGGATATCTTTTACCTCAACAGTGCCGACACCCTTGATATTCAAGCTCTCCAAGCTCTTGACCTCTACAACAAACTCAATCGGTCTAGTCGGGTTGAAGTTGGCATCTTTCTCGATGGTGAGATACAGAACGTTGTCAGCCACATAACTTTCTAAGAGGGGCAAAATGTTGTCATCAGCAGTGATCTTCAAGGACTCTTTTCCCGTCTGCTGCACCGTAACTCTGCCCACAGATTTACTAGAAATAGATGAGAATTCACTCGCTTCTCTAGATTCGGTTTTGACGATTCCAGACCCTCTAACCCCATTATTGAAATAGCAGCCCCCGGATAGGATCAAAGCGGTCAAACACGCAACCAAACTGGATAGCTTTCTCATTGTTTTGCCTTGCTTGGTTCAAGTCTTCTTAAATGTCCGTCTAGCCATTTATCAGTTATAAATACAATTCCAAAGCTGCCAATAATAAAGAAAAGTATTCCTATCAAAAAATGTTTTAAAATGTATGCAGCTAAAGCAAATGATGTTATTCCACCGACAATTATTCCTGCCATTCGGATTGGCCATACCCAAAGGGAATTATCTTTAAGACGAGATGTTTTACGGCATTGCGGACAGCGGTGCCCTCCCAATGGTGCTGCCCAGTATCGCCGCCAAGTCAAGGGAAAAGAATGTTGGCAGTAGGGGCATACCAACGGCTTTCTGAAGCCTTTGCCTTTGGAGTGAGAGGCTTGATGGTTGGTGGGTATACTCATGGGGTTCTCCTATCGCTCAGTGTTGATAATTCTTGATTTCAACCACTCACTAAAGGGGATGCGATCGACGGCTCTAGCGGAAACGCTAACCATAACCAAAGATAGAGAAATAAAATCAGTCCAGGGATCAAGACAGCTAAAGTAACGGTGACAATTCGTACTCCTTGAATTGGCAGTCGCCAACGCTGGGCAATGGCTGCACATACGCCTGCAATTACTTTGTGGCGACGACTGCGGTAAATAGAAGAGAGGGTAGGCCAACGCTTGACTTTGAGAACCCAAGAAATCAGAAGTCCAATCGCACCTAAAATAGCCGATGGTATGGTCACAATCGCCAACCAGTGAGCAAAAACCATCCCTGTAACAAGGTCTCCGTGCCAGGATGGGGCAGGACAATTAAAGATAATCGCTTCTGCCTCACAACCAAAGCGGTCAGACAAACTCAGTCCTCCCCAGGCTATTAGAAGTGGAAAGATTCCATAAAAGATACAAAGGCAAAATAAAACCAAGTGCCCACGCATCGAAGGTGATCTCAGAATTGCAATTGAAGCGAGTGCTGGAGCACCCAAAAACAGTGTCAAAGCCAAAGGCAAGTAAACCATCATTTTTCTTAGATCGATTCTTCTAATTGGGATTGATTAACTGTTTATCTCTAATCTTTTGAGTGTGATCTAATTCCATCCACCGCACCAGGAAAGCCCACGACGCGCAGAGAGACAATAGCACTACCTTAGACATCTCCGAAAAAGAATCTAAAACCCTTATCCTGTCTAGGTGAAAACATAATTTCTGGAGATGTCTAATAGCACCCAACTCGATAATTACTGACTGCTGACTCCATCAGTAGTTCGTCCACTCATCTCACTCGGATGGATACGGTAGAGCGCCATTTCCTCTGCACGACCCCAGGCATCAATCCAGGTTCGGTTAATAGCGGGCGAAAGCGTTGGATTACGCTCTTTGACAAATTGCATCACGCGATCGATATCTTGCTGTTCTGTGATATGTTCGGCTCGACCCGTTACAGTAACGCTGCGCCAATGCTTTAGATCGTTAACTTCTTCAACTTGCAAACAGACTTCTGGATTCGCGTCCATATACTTGGTCTTCATCCCAACCGTGGTGAAGATGTAGATGTCTGGGTCATCGAAATAATAATGCATTGGCACAACATACGGATGTCCTTCAAGGGCACAACCAAGGTGCCCATGTCCTACTTGCTGTAGGAGCATTTTTATTTCTTGTAAGCTCATTTCATCAATATCTAACATCATCATTCTCCGTCTTAGATTCAGTTAATTTGTACAGAAATACATTGACTCTAGTATCAAAATCGTTAAGAGCCTGCTCACTGTAAATTGGGTCGCCCAAGATAACTTTGCAGTTTGTGCCATTCGTCAAAATAGTCACGTCTGAGATCGTGAAAGAATGCACGGCTCTCCTACCAGCGGAATACCTTCTGAGGCGGATGCAACCTCCGCTTTTTTCAGTCTCGTTTTCTAAACATGCATTTCCTGATGGCAGTGACTACAGCGCCAGTAAAGTTCTCCAAAACGCACATGACGAAGTAAAAGGTATGAACAGTAAGGACAAAGATGCTTATTCATCATCGATTGACTCCTTATTGTCGATATACCCAGGTGACTGCGACTCTTTAATAAAGCTTTATTCCTCATATATTTCATCAAACCTTGGTCATTTATTTTAACGATATTAGCATAACATTCTGGTGTTATAAATTATGTATAATCTGGCGTTTGATCAGCGTATAAATTGTATATATTGTACTGAATCTTATAATTTTTTTAAATAATCTGTAAACGCATCACTCAATCTTATTATTCAAATAATAAAATAGCTAAGTAGGTAGGTATTAATATTTGTCGTTGAGGCAAGACAGAAAGCAGAAGGGAAGAGGATTTGAGTTTCTTAATATTTGTTGATATGCCTTCGTTTATTTGTGCATACCTACTTATTATCAGACAAATTAATCGTATATCCATTCAAGGATAGATACAAAATATTGAGGAAAAACCTACAATAAATTCAGGTATATAATACTCATTTTTTAAAAATATTACCTTTATTAAAAAATGGGCAATTAGCTAGTTACCGAAAACTGTCTTCCCTGTTATAGAGCCAGATAAGTTTGCCTGATTTTTACAGAAACCTGGGCGATCGCAATCTGAATCTCGCTCGGTTTCGGTGAACTAGCGCGAAGCCTCAAATCAGGCTTGACGCTTCGCTACTCGTAATAAACCTTCTGTCCTCTGCCTTCTGCCTTTTGCTATATCTACCGAACCAAGCCCAAGTTCTGCAATTCTTTGGGAGATGCCAGCACATCAATTGCCACCAAGAAAACCTTCCCTTGAGGATTGAGCAAGAACCGCCATGCTAGATTTATGCCAACACTCTCACCAAACCAGGGAGTGTGTACTTTCCCCGTCACTTTAATCTGAGTAAACTCTCCTTCTGCTGGCTCAGATACCCCCCGCTGTGGCATTAGCTTGAGTCCGTAGCATTCTTCACGCATATACAGGAGGATGTTCTCATGACCCACAATCGGCTTTTCAAAAGGGGGTTGCAGGGCACCATCTTCAGCAAACAAAGCTACAGCCGCCGGAAAGTCAAAGGCGTTCATGTTCTCCATGTAGCTCAACACTGTCAAGTTATCGATGCCCTCAATTTTGACCTTAGTTCGGGATGCAAAATCTTGAGGTGGAACTACAGGTTCTTTAACTTTTTGAGTACCCCCAGTTGGCACATATCCCATGTTGACGACAATATCCCGTAACACGCTCAATTGCTGTCCTCCTTCAAGCTGACGGATGACTTTGAGTACATCGGATGCCTTCGCAGACAGTTTATAGGCTTCTGGAATGGGAGCAACAATTCCCTGTTTCATCCACTCGCTTAACTGATACCAGAAGCCCAACTTGACATTCATGCCGAAAGACGAATAGGTGCGGCAGATGGGAGTGTCAGTCTGGTTAACCAGATCGCACATCACTTGGGCTTGCTCCAAAGCAGGCATCTGCTTAATTTGATTCAGGGTGTTTTCTGCGAAGATCATGTTGGCTGCCGACATAGCAGCGGGAGTAATTGTAGTTCCCATCTCGGTGTAGGCAAACCACAGTAAAGCTAACTGATCCTCAGCACTGAGTTGATTGAATGATTCAACTGTAGCTGGAACCGCATTAGCAACTTGAGTGTTCGGAAAAATGGAACGTGCAGACTCGATAGTAAAAGACATGAGCAAAATCTCCAAAACGAAATTAAATTAATTTGTTGACAGTTTTTCAAAAGGGGTGATGCTAGCTTGAAACTGCCGGACATAACTGATTTTCGAGATTGCTCTCGTTATGTCTAAGGACATTCCCCAAAATGCGTTGAGCGATCGCATAACTGGATTGTTGGCAAATCGCTAAACAGTCAAGCACACCAAGGAACTCATCAAAATTCAGGGGTTTAGTGAACCACATGTCAAACCCAGCCGAGAGAGCACGTTGTTCCGTCTGTTTATCGGCATAGGCTGTCACAGCCAGGGCTAGTGTCTCTTTCCCTCGCGCTGCCGTGAGTGTTCTCACTTGACGAATCAGGGCAAAGCCATCCTCCTTTGGCAAGGCAATTTCGCTCACGAGGACATCCGGCTGCCATTGCACAAATATGTCCAGAGCTTGCTGGGCTAAAAAAGCTACTCGCACCTCTACACCATAGGCTTCTAGCAGCAGCGTCATCAAATCGCAGGCATCGATATTGTTATCTACAACGAGCATTCGTAGCCCTTGGAGGGATGGAATATTACTCAGAAATCCATGATCTATATACATAGCAGTTCCTATGAAAATTTCATGTGTAACGACTGCTAAAAACGCGAACCCTATAGAGGTGTTAACCAGAAGGTGACTAATTTCTTCAAGTTCTCCTACCCAATGGCAGAGTGCTGCTTCATTTCTGGGGTTATTTGGTTAACTACGACAGGAAAAGTAAGGAAAGTATCAAATCTGAGTTCTTCCAACGTGGGGCAGTAAGGATAGGGAGTTACTAGCCCATAGATAGCTAATACTATCTATGGGTTTAATTACTCAGGAATCAATACTGTGTCAATGATGTGGATGACACCGTTATCAGCATCAACATCCGGTGTTGAGACTGTGGCATCATTCACCTTAACACTGTCATTGGAAGCGTCAATTTTCACATCTGAACCTTCAACCGTAGTTGCTGATTTCAGCGTTAAGCTAAAGTCAGCCGCCTTCACTTTGCCTGAGACGACGTGATACGTCAGGATTTTCTTGAGCTTTGGAATGTCCTTAAGCAATGCATCTACTGTGCCGTTTGGAAGCTTAGCAAATGCCTCATCAGTAGGTGCAAAGACGGTAAATGGACCCGCGCCTTTTAAAGTATCTACCAGACCAGCCGCCTTGACTGCAGCCACCAGGGTGTTGAAGGAACCAGCTTTAACTGCAGTATCAACAATATCAGCCATTTATCTACCTACTTTTGTGCAATCTGTTAACAACTTTTAGTATGACATCCTGTTGTTATAAATCATGTTTAACGAAGTGTTTGATTAGTGTATAAATTGTATAGGTTGTACTAAAAAGATTCAAATCGTTACAATAAATAAAGCTAAAATTACATAAACATTGCATAAACTAAGTGTATCTGTTTCTAGAATTTGATCTACCCTTTAATAAGGTAATCAAAGTTCATTAAAAATCTACAGTTATAGGCTAGTTTTTTATCAAAAAAATAGTTTATCAAGTAGCTTATAATAAGTGCTTAATTTATCACCAACGATAGATGGTGATAGGTTTGAGGTCAATTTAGATAAATATACATCTCCAGAAATTAAGTTTCAGTCCAAGTGCTACAAGGATTTCATCTTAATTTTTGGAGTGTCTAATAGACTTAATGAGTCTTTTTCCTGGATATCGAGGATGTTGTCCTTAGCTATCACAACTGCCAATTTCCAACTGATTACGAAGTCGCGCCCAGAATGCCGCCACCCTAATCAACTTCGATCATTTTGCTATTGGCAGTTTACCCGTGGGTTACTTCTGCCGAGCTGGTCTAGTTTTTTACTTGACTAGGCTGGAGTAGCATTTTTTCCCTCACTAATCTGCCACTTGGGTTACTTTTCAAAATACTAGCTAGCTTTGATGAAAATATTTCTAGGTTGTACTTCTGTTCACATAAACGGCGAGCACGGTTTCCCATTTCCTTTGTTTCAGATGGATGAGCGAAAAGATAGGAAACCGCCTGTTGCCATCCTTGAACATCTCCAGGTTCAACCCAAATTCCGATTCCTTCCTTTTCAATGTCGATATCAATATAGTTGTTTCTCGTCATTATGACTGCTTTTGACATAGCCATAGCTTCGATAAGGCTTGTTAAGCCTATCAAACTATTTGGCACATTCTTTAAAGGAATAGCAACTGCATAAGCTTTCCTATACTCTGCTAGCATTTCCACATATGAAATTATGTCTTTTGTCGGATGATTATATTGAATGCTAATGTTTGGAGGAAGTCCCGAAATAGTAGGAGCAGATTCCCCTGTACAATACACTCGTAAAGGATAATTCTGGTCAATGAAGGCTTGAACAAGGGTATCAAAATCTCGGCGGGTTTTTCCCGCGCTAAGAATAAAGGCAGCCTCATTTCCTAATTGTTGGTTTTTTACTGTCTGGTCATAAAAATGCAAATCAGGTCCCCATTCTAGCAAGTGCAGCTTCTCTACAGGTACCTCGAATTTATCTTCAAGTTGCTTTTTGACTTCCTTGTGAAGGCATATAAACTGATCATGCCCTCCATAAAGTATTTTGAAAATAAGTTTATTGTTCAGAATACTTTTCATTGGATGATGAATAATAGGAATAACTGGCTTCGGAAATAGACCGATAGAGCGCAGAATTGCAAGGAAAAATGTATTATACTGACAGGCTGAATAAATAACGTCATATTGAGACTGTCTGAAAAGCAATCTGAGTTGCTGATCTAAATCTCCTAAAATTTTAATTTTAGTACTTAACTTCTGCAAATTGACGTACTTTGTATGGGGTAAGATTTCAACATCAATATTGTGTTGATGTAAATGTGTCGCTCCCCAAAAGTGTTGCCCAGGCTGTGCTTTGTTTTTCCACTGTTCAACATCCATCTCATAGTTGTTAATGTAAACTACTTTCATTCTTTTTTCCTCTTATTTACGCAAATTGGTTGAGTTTGATAATTACCCAGAAGAGTTATGACTCTCGTACTTTCGGAACCAGCTTGTTGGAACTTACGCTTCACCTATTCCTCACTTAAGGATTCAAATCCCTTAGATTATTGAGCAGGTGGTATGCCAGACTGATACATTAAGTGCTTCCACAATCAGTGCCGCCCTCATTGCTGAATATCGGAGCAGCCAACTGCGCGATCCGCTACCCTAGGGGAGAATCCGAAACGAAAGTCCTGAATACTCTTCCAAGACAATCTTGTAAGGATCGGCACAGCATTGATGTCACTAGCTCTCAGGCAGATTAGTCGAAGCTCTGGCTCATATTTGAGCTTTGTAAGAACGCCGTGAACCTAGCCCCCTCGAAATCGAGACATCTTTCTCGTTAGCTGAGAAAAGAGGAATTGGAAAGTTTATTGTGTACATATTTAGTTGAGAGGCTACCTTTAAGGAAAGGTTTGCACAACTATGTAATTACTTCATTGAAAGAGAATACAGGAGAATTGTTAAGAAAAGGGAAAGAAATGTAAAGTTTGTACAACTAGGCATCGCCTTCATCGAAGATACAGGAGAGCGACGTAGTTGCAAAGTGTTACCCAATTTGAGGTCTAGACGATGTAGTACCTCTTCAGGCAATCTCAAGGGGCGATCGCAAAAATTAGACAAAAAACTAGACAAGACATCAAGCACTAATACCATATGTAGTAGGGGCGCATAGCTGTCATTGGTGTCAACTTAAGACAAGAGCGAATGAATTCGCAGCTATAAAAACCAAGTCCGCCTGCGCGGACTAACGAAAAATCAATGGTTTTGAAACCCGCGTAGGTGGTTTTCGTTTGTGTAGCTGCGGTTTCAACCGCCAAATCAACGTTAAGTTGACACCAATGATAGTTGTGCGCCCCTATAGATGCCGTCTTAAAGACCGAATTGCGTAAGTCCTATTGGAGTTAGATTTCCCTAAAACCTACCACCTACGACCTAACCCCTTGACAGGGGTAGATAGTGCTACGCAACAACGTTTGGTGGATGTTGCTTTAACACCTGCTTAAGATACTGCCCTGTATAAGACCTCTCATTCTCCGCTACTTCCTCCGGCGTTCCCACCACAATTACCTCGCCCCCTTTATCGCCACCTTCTGGTCCCAAATCAATTACCCAATCGCAACAGCGAATCACATCTAAATTGTGTTCAATTACCAAAATTGAATTACCTTTATCTACCAAACGTTGTAAAACATTCAACAAATGATGGACATCGTAAAACGATAAACCTGTAGTCGGTTCATCAATTAAATAAAGAGTCTTACCTGTAGCGCGGCGAGCAAGTTCTGATGCTAACTTCACCCGTTGCGCTTCACCACCCGATAAAGTTGGTGCAGTTTGTCCTAAGCGGATGTAACCCAACCCAACATCAACTAATGTTTGCAATCGTGTGGATGCTCTGGGAATATTTTTAAACACCTCCAACGATTCTTCTACTGTCATATTCAGGACATCAGCAATTGAATGTCCCTTATACTTCACCTGCAAGGTTTCTCGGTTGTAACGTGCGCCTTTGCAAACTTCGCACTGCACATAAACATCCGGCAGGAAGTTCATTTCAATCACATTTACCCCTTGCCCACTGCACGCTTCGCAACGTCCACCTTTGACATTGAAAGAAAATTGCCCTGCTTTGTAACCTCTAGCTTTCGCTTCTATCGATTGAGTAAATATCTCCCGAATCGCATCAAATACCCCTGTGTAAGTAGCAGGATTAGAACGAGGAGTGCGACCAATGGGAGATTGGTCAATCACGATCGCTTTATCAATCGCATTTAACCCCTTCATTTCCTCCAACTGAGCAGGAAACGGCACCTTACGAATGAGGTGATGTTGCAAAGCCGGGTATAGGAGTTCGTTAACTAACGTGGATTTCCCGGAACCGGAGACACCTGTAATGGAGACAAGCTTACCCAAGGGAATTTCAACATCAACGTGTTTGAGGTTATTGCGGTAGGCATCTTTGATCAGAAGCGATCGCCCATTTCCTTTTCTGCGTTCAGCAGGTGTTTCAATTACCTTCCGCCCTGATAGATAGGCACCCGTCAGTGAATCCTCTGCTGATAGGAGCGTCTCCAAATCACCCTCTGCGACAATCTTTCCCCCGTGAATACCCGCCGCCGGCCCAATATCAACAATGTGGTTAGCGGCACGAATCGTTTCTTCATCGTGTTCTACCACAATCAAGGTATTACCCAAATCCCGGAGTTTGGTCAGCGTTTGTAGTAAGCGTCCATTGTCTCGTTGATGCAAGCCAATACTCGGTTCATCTAATACATAAAGCACCCCAGTCAGACCTGAACCAATCTGTGTGGCAAGGCGAATTCGCTGTGCTTCCCCTCCAGAAAGCGTCATTGCCGCACGGTCGAGGGTGAGATAATCTAAGCCAACATCAAGGAGAAATTGTAGCCTTGCTCTAATTTCTTTCAGTGCCAGGTCGCCAATTTGGGCTTGGCGATCGCTTAACTGCAATTTGTTAATTCGTTCCCGACATTTTTGAATCGAAGCACCTGTTAAATCCAAAATTTGATATTGCCCTAGCCGTACCGAAAGCGCTTCTGGTTTTAAGCGTTTACCCTGACAAACCTCACAAGGCTGGTCAATCAGATATTGTTCAAGCTTCTGTTTTTGTAAATCTGAGCTTGTGTCGTCATATTGCCGTTGCAAAATCCGGATGACACCTGCGTAATGCCGATAATCATTGCGTTCTTCAATCCAAATTGGTTTTTCAGAACCGTATAAAAGAGTCTGTTGCTGTTCAGTTGTAAGCTGCTTCCAACGAGTTTGGATTTCAAAACCATAGGCTTGTCCCACGCTGTAGAGCAGAGAGAGGTAATAGGAATTATCCTTATCTGACCAAGGTGCGATCGCAGCATACACAGGTGCTTCTGGGTCAGGCACAACCAAGTCTGGTGAGAAAGTCCGCAAGCTTCCCAATCCGTGACACTGAGGACAAGCACCGTATGGAGAGTTAAAGGAAAATAGTCGGGGTGATAATTCCTCCATCACTGCCCCATGTTCCGGGCAAGCAAAGTTTTCTGAAAAGACTAATTCTTTTGGGGGTTGTTGGTAGGAATCATCACCATCTGTAGCATTTTCTGGTATGTTACTATCATGTTTGACTTGCCCGTCTGACTCATCAGAAGTATCATTTAACACTTCAACAACCGCAATTCCACTAGTACGCCGTAGGCAGGTAGAAAGAGAATCAGTCAAACGCTCCTGTAGACCTGGCTTCTTAATCAGTCGGTCAACGACAACTTCAATGTTGTGAGTATAATTTTTATCCAATTCAATCGAATCACTGAGTTCTCGAACCTCGCCATCAACTCTGACGCGAACAAATCCTTCTGAGGCGAGACTCGATAGCAGTTTCTTGTGGGTGCCTTTCTTGCCCCGTACCACAGGAGCGAGGATTTGAAAGCGGGTGCGGTCGGGCAGCTCCATAATGCGATCGCACATTTGGTCAATTGTCTGAGGGGCAATATTGCGATCGCAAATCGGACAATGCGGCTCCCCAGCTCGTCCAAATAATAGCCGCAGATAGTCGTAAATCTCCGTCACCGTACCAACGGTAGAGCGAGGATTATTAGATGTCGATTTCTGGTCAATCGAGATCGCAGGACTTAAGCCCTCAATCGCATCGACATCCGGCTTATCCAGTTGTCCTAAGAATTGCCGCGCATAAGCACTAAGAGATTCAACATAGCGGCGCTGCCCTTCAGCGAAGATTGTGTCAAAGGCAAGGGAAGATTTACCAGAACCAGAGACACCCGTGAAGACAATTAAGCGATCGCGCGGCAGTTCCAGGTCAATATTCTTCAGGTTGTGCTGCCTTGCTCCCCGAATGCGAATGATGTTCTGGCTATTTTGATAGGTATTAGTAGTCGGAAGTTGCCCAGCTTGGGATTCAGTGGACAAGAAACCTGAAATATCAGCACGGTCAGACATGGGAAGCAGAGAGCGAAATAGTCCCTAACAATCTTAACGCTGCCGCTTCTAGACCATGGGGCATCAAGCGATAGAGATTAAGATTGCTGCCTAATGGAATTACAACCTGCTAGTAGGGAAGGTGGGGCAGAAATTACTCCCTCATCTCCCTCACGCTTCCCCAACTGCTTCTATCGCCGCTTCAAGTGCGATCGCAACATGCGTCCAATGCGTTCCCCCTTGACAAAATGCAATGTATGGCTCTCGTAGTGGACCATCCGCTGAAAATTCTGAGGTACTGCCATCAATAAAGGTGCCGCCTGCCATCACTAGCTGGCTCTCATAACCGTACATCTCAGCAGGTACGGGTTCGAGATAGGAACCGATAGGTGAGTGGTGCTGAATCGCTCGACAAAGGGCAATCAGCTTCTCTGGTGAACCCAGCTTCACTGCCTGAATCACATCACGACGGGGTGCCATTGGCAGAGGATTGACTGGATAGCCTAACTGTTGGAAGACATAGGCAGTGAGATGATTACCTTTAAGCGCTTCTCCCACCATCTGAGGGGCAAGAAACAATCCTTGAAACAGCAACCGATTCTGCTCAAATGTCGCGCCACCCGCACTGCCAATTCCTGGTGCAGTCAGACGGCAAGCTGCTGCTTCTACTAAATCAGCACGACCCGCAACGTAACCTCCAGCGGTAACAATTGTGCCACCGGGATTTTTAATCAAGGAACCCGCAATCAAGTCAGCCCCAACGGCTGGGGGTTCTCGATCTTCAACAAACTCGCCATAACAGTTATCAACAAAACAAACGGTATCGGGATTTTGTTGTTTAACTAGTTGAACAATTTTTTCAATATCAGTAATCGAAAGGCTATCTCGCCACGAATAGCCACAGGAACGCTGAATGAGTACTAAACGAGTGCGATCGCTTACCGCTTGCGCCAGAGCTTGCCAATCAACTTTTCCTTCAGGAGTTAGAGGTAACTGACGGTAATTAATGCCAAACTCAATCAGGGAGCCTTGGTTTTCACCACGTAAACCAATGACTTCTTCTAACGTATCGTAAGGAGCACCAACAACGGCTAGCATTTCATCGCCAGGACGTAACACACCAAATAAGCAACAAGCGATCGCGTGGGTTCCTGACACAAACTGCACCCGCACGGCGGCAGCTTCTGCACCCATCGCCTGTGCAAACACTTTATCTAACGTTTGGCGACCCAAATCATCATGACCATAGCCACTAACTCCGGCAAAGTGATGAACACCCACACGATGCTCTCGAAAGGAATCCAGCACTTTTTTGAGATTTTGCTTGACTCTCGTGTCAATTCCGTAAAAAATCGGGAATAGTGCCTTTACGGCTGCTTGCAGCTGTTCTGATCTGTTCATTAAAACGTTGATTGTCGATTTGGGTTTTTAGAACCAATCATAAATCTGAAATTTGCACATCAAACTACTTTGTGCAGATCGACTTGAAACATTGATCTTTATCTTATATAGGGTTACTGCATGACAATTGCCACCTCACCTCAACTCCGCTTCAACTGGGTCAACATTATTTACATGGCTCTGATTCACGTTGGGGCGCTTTTTGCCTTACTTCCCAGTAACTTTAGCTGGAAAGCAGTCGGCTTAGTCGTTTTTCTCCACTGGGTAACAGGTGGCTTGGGTATCACGTTGGGATGGCATCGATTGGTAAGCCATCGCAGTTTTCAGACTCCCAAGTGGCTGGAATATTTCCTGGTTTTCTGTGGCGCACTAGCTTGCCAAGGGGGAGTCATCCATTGGGTTGGACTCCACCGCATCCACCATTTACACTCCGATACCGAACCCGATCCACATGATTCCAACAAAGGCTTTTGGTGGAGTCACATGGGTTGGATGTTCTATCAAGTTCCGGCTCATGATGACATTCCTCGATTCACTAAGGATATCTGGGATGACCCAGTTTATAAGTTCTTACAAAATTACTTTGTTCCCGTTCAAGTTGTCTTAGGGCTGTTGCTGTTTGCAATCGGCGGTTGGCCGTTTGTTGTTTGGGGAATATTTGTTCGGCTTGTAGTTGTGTTCCACTGCACTTGGTTTGTCAACAGTGCTACCCACAAGTTTGGGTATCGCACTTACGACTCCAATGATCGCTCGAAAAACTGTTGGTGGGTTGCCTTAGTCACCTATGGTGAAGGCTGGCACAACAACCATCATGCTTACCAATATTCAGCACGACACGGCATGAAGTGGTGGGAAATAGACTTCACCTGGATGACGATTCAGTTCCTACAACTTTTGGGTTTGGCACAGAAGGTAAAACTGGTTGAGAAGGCTTAAGACTTGGTGACTGGGGATTGGGAATGGGTGATTGGTGACTAGGTAGAGAAGTCATTGGCTTAGCTGATTGATTACCGAACACATCTTCCTAATCCCCAATCCCCAATCCCCAATCCCTAAAACTGCCCATTTCCCTGAACAACCTGTTTAAGGGTTGTCAGCGATTCTAGGTTAATCATCCCGCGACGATAGCCTTTCTGGTTTGATATGCCTAAGAAGACCGCGTCTCCCCGTTTTGGGTTACGTGAAAATCGCGGTGAGGAATTGATGTAAGCTGAGGAGCTATCAACACCGAGGGCAAACTGACGGCTTTCTTGGTAAGACTCTGTAATTAGGCAGTCAGCATGACCACTACTATAGTGATTCATCCATGCGATCGCTGATTCAATGCTATCGACTACTTTGAACGCAATCACTTTGTCTAAATAAGGTTGGTTCCATTCGGATTCGGCTGCCAAGGTTAATTGGTCGGGAAACTCAGCCACCAGTTCGGAATCACCCCTGAGTTTGAAGCCTTTTTCCTTAAGGCTGTTCCACAAGATCATTAAAGCAGAGGGCTTTTGATAGCGATTGATGAGAATCTTTTCGATCGCATTTACAGGATCTGGCTCACTGGCATGGCTATCCAAGATTACTCTACGCACCATTTCCAAACTACCTGTCGCAGACCAGTAAAGGTAGCAGTTGCCCATTGCTGACTTCAACACAGGCGCGGTGGATTGCTGCACGACTTGCTGCACCAGTGTTGGTCGTCCGTAGGGAATGACTAAATTCAAAAACCGATCTTGAGTGACTAAATCTCGAATCGAAGCGCCTTGCTCTGATGCCAAGATTTCCAAGCATCCTGGGGGTAAACCAGCCTCATCGAGAGCATCCTGTAACGCCTGGGCAATCACCAAGTTTGATTGACTGGCTTCGCTACCGCCTCGGAGAATCAGGCTATTACCTGTTTTGAGACAAAAGCCTGCTGCGATTGCTGCCAATTCGGGAAACGCTTCATAAATGAAAGCAATCACACCCAGTGGCATTAGCTGGCAGTAAGTCTGAGAATCATCAAGCTGGTAGGTGGCATTCATCACTCGCCGGATTGGATCAGCGAGTTCCCCAATCCTGTGCAAGATCTGAATCGTTGTCTGTAGCCGTTCTGGTGTTAGTTTCAGCCACTCTAAAATTAGCTCTGGCACTGCCATTTCCCGACTGGCTTCTAAATCCAGCGTATTAGCATCCAAAATGTCATCAAAGGCGTTTTGCAGCGCCTGTGCCATTGCATGGACACCACGACTGCGATCGCCTCCTCTGGTCGTCGCCAATGTTAAAGAAGCCCGGTAAGCACGGGTCACAGCATCAGTAGGGTTAGGCGCAAAGCGTCCCGCATCCGCATCCATATCCATCTTCTGCTAACGTCGGTAAGTTAACCAAACCATTAGCGCTGGGAGTACAGCTAGCAGCACCGCCAGTAACGCCCAGAAAATAATGCTTGGTCCACTTGGTGAGCGTAAGGCTAGTGGTAGCCAGACAATCAGCAATACCAAGACAATTCCCAAAGCAACAGGGAGATAGCTTTCTCCAAGACTGGCATGAGCTGTATTCCAGCGATGCCCTGTCCAGCGCCAAGCTTTTTTGTAGGGGTAGCTTGTGGATAGCTGCTCAATCACATAGCCACTTTCTTCAACCACAAAAATTTGCTGACAGCGGTTGCAGCCGAAGGCTTCCGTCAGCGTAATCGGTACTAGTGAACCCCGGCGCCGACAGGGGCAGGGGTACTCAGTAGTTAGGTCAATTTTCTGAGCTTTTTGAGATGGCACAAGCGCTATTTCATTACCAAAAAACTTCAATGCCGATTGTCCAAAATATGCTAACCCTATTGTTTGCCAATTACACTAACTTGTGCGATCGCAAACCCTTACAACAAAAGCAGCATCCCTGAGCTTGATTGAGACGCTACCTAGGGAACGCCCATCCCTTACTATAACCCGTTCTTCAAGGTTCACAAATTTCCCAAGCCTATACAACTTTTCATGTCACTTATAGTTAAATTAGCTTAGTAACCAACAAGTAGCAAACTGTTTTTATTGATTTTTTAATTTCTAAGCGGGTAACGCGATTCGAACGCGCGACATTCACCTTGGCAAGGTGACGCTCTACCACTGAGCTATACCCGCAAACATTCACTAATCTTTAGCTTCTCAGAATTATTCCCATTTGTCAATGGGGAGGATTGGTTGAGAATTTCTCCCCGCTGCTCTACTTACCGAAAAATCACGCTAGAGGTTAAGGTTAGTTCCATCCCTCAGGTATCCGCAGATTCTATATGTTCAACCGTTGACTCCGAGGCGATCGCATAATTAGAAGAAACTGGCAGCGCTTGAGTTGTCACGGTACCGTCCTCATAGGAACCGTTGTTTGAGGCTGAGCCATTACCCTTAAACTCTTGCATCAAACTTGCCATTTCCAACGCATTCATCGCATAGTCCCAACCCTTGTTACTTTTGATTCCAGCCCGTTCCAGGGCTTGCTGCATTGTATCGGCTGTCACAATCCCAAAGATTACGGGTACCCCGGTTTGGAAACCAGCGTTAGCAATTCCCTTTGAGACTTCGGCACAAACATAATCAAAATGAGGTGTTTGACCCCGGATGACAGCACCAAGGCAGATGACGGCATCATAGCGACGGGTAAGCGCCGCTTGGCGAGCCATCAGGGGTACCTCAAAACTACCAGGCACCCAAATGTAATCCACTTGTGTGCCGTGGGGGTTGGTATCAACACCGTGGCGTTTCAAGCAATCTTGACACCCCGCCAAAAGTTTTTCAGTCACTAGATCGTTAAACCGACCAATGACGATCGCAAACTGTAGGGGTGTGGACGAAGTAAAATTTCCCTCGAAAACTGCCATGGCTGTCTTTAAATTTTGAGAGTGGTGTGGGTTATTATCCTCCCAATCTAAACCACAAAAGAACTCAACGCCCCAACTAGAAAGACAAGAGCAACCCAAACGCCAGAACCCAAGAAAATCAGCCTTTTCGATTGATTCCAGTTCTGAGGCGAAGCATAGGCAACCGGGACACCAACGACCATAACGAATGACAAGGCAACCAGAGCAGCAAGTGATAATTGAAATATGACAGACATTTTCTGTTACTCCCAAGAGACTGGATAAAAACTCTTCAGTCGGAAATCGACCAAGGCTAGACTCCGGAGGTCTTCTCCGGAAATAGGAAGCGCGGTCACTTGTGACTGATATTAAAACCTTCCTGACTAGTAACCTACCAAAATTTGACCCGCTTTTTTAGAAATTATCCAAATCAGGTAACGCTCCAGAGCCTATAGAGCGAAAGCCTCAGTTTAGAAGTCCTTGTAGGTAGAAGTCCTGTTAGGGTTCATAGACTACCCACTCTCTCGCAATGAACAACAAGTAGCACAGGAAAGCACTCAGGCAAGAATAATGGATCTGATTTTATGTCACACAACAACTGACTTTGATTCCCTTGGCGCGGCAGTTGGGCTAACGCGCCTCAAGCCTGGAGCAAAACTAGTTCTTACAGGTGGTGCCCATCCAGCCGTGCGGGATTTTTTAGCATTACATCGGGATGAGTATGCTGTAATTGAACGTCGCGCCGTTAACATCGAACAGATTCGATCGCTGATTGTCGTCGATTCCCAAAAACGCGATCGCTTAGGGAAAGCCGCAGAGTGGTTGGACTTACCTCAGTTAACAAGTATTGAAGTCTACGACCATCACCAGGGTAGCGAGACAGATATTCCCGCTACTCACACTCAAATTGAACCAGTAGGCGCCGCTACAACCCTAGTTGTCGAGCAATTACAACAAGCCTCAATTCAGTTGACACCCATTGAGGCGACAGTTATGGCACTGGGTATCCACACTGATACAGGTTCCTTAACCTATGACCAAACAACACCAAGGGATGCAGCAGCTTTAGCCTGGTTGATGGCGGCAGGAGCAAATGTGCGACAAATTGCTGAATATGTCGATCCTGGTTTATCTTCCCAGTTGCAGGAACTCTTAACCGAAGCCCTAGATAGTCTACAGTCCCAAACTCAGCTAGGACACACCATCTCCTGGGTACTTCTAAAAACCTCTGACTATGTACCAGGGTTATCCAGCCTAGCATCACGATTACTAGAATTAACTGAGAGTGATGCCCTACTGCTAGCGGCAGAGTATGGGGGGAGAGGACAAGAAGATGGGGACCAATTATCACCCTACCGCTCTACCACCCCACCACCTCATCAACAAGAAATTTTATTACCTCAATCCCAATTAAGCATAATTGGGCGATCGCGTATTGAGGGAACCAACTTAAACGAGTTATTTCAACCCTTCGGGGGTGGAGGACATTCCCAAGCTGCCGCTATGAGAATCCGAGATGTGAATCCCTCGGAACTCCTAGAACAGCTAGTTAACCAACTCAAAGAGCAAATTCCCCAGCCTCTAACTGCACAAGAATTGATGTCTTCGCCAGTCCGCACGATTCGCCCAGATACGACGATTAGCGAAGCTCAGAGAATCTTGTTGCGGTATGGGCATTCAGGCCTTTCGGTAGTAGATGAAAACGACGAGCTAGTTGGGATTATCTCGCGACGGGATATTGATTTGGCATTACACCACGGTTTTGGTCATGCGCCAGTCAAGGGTTACATGACTAAGAACGTGAAGACAATTACTCCCCAGACGTTGCTGTCAGAGATAGAGTCCCTAATGGTGACTTACGATATTGGGCGTCTGCCAGTTCTGGATAATGGGCAGTTAGTTGGAATTGTTACCCGCACCGACGTTTTACGGCAACGGCATCAAGAGGGGAGTGGGGAGAATTCTTGTTTTATCCCAATCACCAATCCTCAATCACTAATTCCTAATTTGCGATCGCGTCTTGCTCCCCCGCTTTGGGAACTCCTCATGAGGACGGCTCAAGAGGCTGACCAACGTGGCTGGCATCTTTATCTGGTAGGGGGAGGCGTGCGAGACTTATTACTCGCTGACGCGGCGGATAAGCTGCTGCTAGAAGATATTGACCTAGTGGTGGATGGCTATCATCGCTCAGCGGATACAGGGGCAGGAGTCACACTCGCTCAAGCCCTCCAGAACATCTACCCAAACGCTCGATTAGAAGTCCATGGGGCGTTTCAAACGGCGGCATTGTTGTGGCATAACGATCCCGTTCTCGGTTCGCTCTGGATCGATATTGCTACGGCTCGGACAGAATTTTATCCTTATCCGGCAGCTAATCCAGAAGTTGAAGCCAGTTCAATTCGCCAAGACCTTTACCGACGCGATTTTACAATCAATGCAATGGCGGCTCGTTTGACGACTTCCCGTGGTGGAGGGTTGCCCCTATTAGATTTCTTTGGGGGGTTACTCGATTTAAAATCGCATCAAATTCGGGTACTGCACGCCAATAGCTTTATTGAAGACCCTACCCGGATTTTTCGAGCAGTGCGGTTTGCTGTACGCTTGGACTTTCAAATAGAGGCGCAAACCGAAGCCTATATTCGCTATGCAATTGAGAGTGGTGTGTATGAGCGATCGCTTTTAGCCAACAGCAAAGCCCCAGCCCTCCAAACCCGTCTTAAGGCAGAACTGAAGTATATTTTGCAAGCCCCGTATTGGGAAAGAGCCTTGGAGTTGCTCGATTCTTTAGAAGCACTGCGGTGCCTCCATCCCACACTGAAGTTAGATGAGCAGTTGTGGTGGCAGGTTCGTTTGGTTAATCGGTGGCTGCGACGATTTGACCCTGACAAAAACCTAGAACACTGGCAGATGCGGCTGGAAGTCTTGCTGGCTCATCTTGCACCAGAAGCGCGCACGGCAGTTGCCATAAATCTTCAGCTTCCAGCAGACAGTATCGAACGCCTTGAGCAACTCGATCAAGTAAAAGCGAAGGTTGTCGAGACTTTACCCACCTGCCAACGCAGGAGTGAAGTTGTGCAACTACTGCGCTCTTACAAGCTACCAAGCTTGGTTTTAATTGCTGTCCAAAGTCCAAGAACAATCCGACGCAAAATCTGGCAATACCTCACCACTTGGGCTAATATGCAAGCCCCGCTAGATGGCAATACCCTTAAACAACTGGGTTACAAACCGGGACCCCAATACCGACAAATTCTAGACGAACTCCTAGCGGCGACACTCGATCAGGTGATTCAGAATGAGGCAGACGCGAAAGCTTTTTTGGCAGAACATTATCCGCTAACAGGTAATGCGTGATTAAGTTGCTTGGTTTAGCTGTCAGCCGTCAGCTCTCTAGGGGAAAGTTGATTCTCCTATTTCTGACCTCTAAGCGGTAGCATAATTGGGACAGTGGGGAGTGAACTTTTATGAACTTGACGGCTGGAACCGTTCTACTCAAAGGCAATTATGTCCTCGACACCCAACTTGGTAATGGTGTCTTTGAGCTAACTTACCGAGCAACTAACACGCAGTCCGGGCAAACAGTTGTCATCAAAACTCTTGGTGAAAATCTGCGCCAACATTCAGAAATTGACCAGTTTAAGCAAAAATTTCTAGAGATGGCTGAGCGCTTGAGCCGCTGCAAGCATCAAAATCTCGTTCAGGTTCTTGATTATTTTGAAGAAGCGGGATGTCCTTACTTGGTGATGGAGTACATTCCAGGGCAGACTCTGGCGGCACTTGTCGAGTCAAAAGTGCTACCAGAAGCGAAAGCTCTTGAGTATATTCGTCAAACGGCTAACGCCTTGAGTGTTCTTCACAAGGCTGGCTTACTACACCGGGATGTCAAACCTCAAAATATTATTCGACGTCAAGACACTGATTGTGTGGTGCTGTGTGAGTTTGGGATTACTTGTGAGTTCACCGCAGGTGTGATGCAAACTCATGCCAACTTACTTTCAGCGGGGTATGCGCCGCAGGAGCAATATTCACTGGAGGCTCAGCGTACCAGAGCAACTGACATTTACGCCCTAGCCGCAACGCTCTACGACTTGCTACTTGGACGTCCACCGTTACCTGCACCAGTTCGGCAAGCCCTACAGACGAAAAACGCCGATCGCCTTTTCCTTACAGAGTTACAGCAACATACCCACAAACTGAGTCCCACAGTTAAACAAGCCTTGTGGCAAGCTTTAGCAATCGCTCCTCAGAAACGCCCTCAAACCGTAGAAGCATGGCTGGCACTGTTTCCCAAACCAGAAAAACCACCGTTGCCTCAGCCTAAACCCGCTCAAGTCCCGGTAGCTAAACCTAAGGTAGATACAGCAGGGGTAGCTCCCGTAAACAACTTTGTCAAGGCGAAAGCAAAACCGACACCGAACAACAGCGTAGTTAAACCCAAATTAGAGACAGGAGTTGCTCCCCTAAATAACTCAGCAACGGCGAAAGTACAACCGACACCGAATAACAGCGTAGTTAAACCCAAATTAGAGACAGGAGTTGCTCCCCTAAATAACTCAGCAACGGCGAAAGTACAACCGACTCCAAAGAACGGTAAAACGCCACCCTTAACACCAACAAAAAATTCGATCCCTCAGCCTACACTCCCTCAACTCCCAATCACAAAAATCAAAACGTCGGGGGGTCATAATTACCTTGTTCCTAAAAAACGCAAACCCACTAAGGCTGGCTTGCCACTCAAGGCGCTGATAATGACAAGTGCGATCGCAACATCAGCTGGGGTAGGATTTGGCTTTGCGCTCCGGATTAACAGCCCGAATATACCCGGTTCTTCGATTCTGCACACGGAGCAATCGTTTCCCCCCTCTAGCAATTGGCCGATGTCAAAGCATCAACTTTAATGCCATCATTGCAACTAAGATTCTCAGGCTGGGGATTTTCCCTTAACCAGCCAAGCTAGAAAGGCTGTTCAGGCAGGATTTATGGGAATCACGTTATAATTTGTTGCGGATACTAAAGAATTTTTCTCATGAGTAATTCTGTAATTCACGCCTTTTTTCTAGGTAGAGCTGTAGCTCAAGCCCTGAATGAACAGGTAGAAGACGCGCTGACTAATGCTCTAAGCGAACTCGGTAGATTTGATGCCGAACAACGTGAACGGCTACGGCAATTTACCGAGCAAGTCATGGAAAGGGCTTCCAGCGAGGCTGAAACAACAGTACGTGGGCGAACAACTACTGCAATTGTGCCAATTGGCTCTCAGCCACTTGACATGCAAGCAACAATCGATGAACTCCGAGCTGAAATTGCCCGCTTACGTGCCGAATTGCAAGTCTACCGTAATCAATCGGTCTAATTCCAAAACGATCTGACCGTTCAATTAGGGAATACCTTGTTGTTATGAGAGAACCTTGGCACACCTGCCAAACTTAAAAGACTCTCATTCATCTTAATCGTTCTTAATAATCCTGATTTTTGAGAAACTAATTTAGGAACCTAAGTGTCTGCTCTTTTCCAAGAACCTGTCAACCTTAAGCAAAATAAAGAACGCACGGTGGCAACGCAGCGTGACTTAGGTAAGCTCTACAAAGACAAAGCTTATCGGTGGAATAAAGAAAATTACTCCCGCCACCGACGCTTTGTAGACATTTGGTCATTTGTTTTATCCCTAATGACGGGGTTATGGCTCGATGGCAAGCCTTGGAGCTATCCCGGCGGGATGACGGATGAGAAACGGGCAACTCGACGTAAAGCCCAAGCGATCTGGATTCGTGACACGTTTTTAGATTTGGGACCAACCTTCATTAAAATTGGACAGCTCTTTTCAACTCGTGCTGATTTATTCCCCAGCGAGTATGTTGAAGAACTCAGCAAGCTACAAGATCGGGTACCTGCCTTTAGCTATGAGCAGGTTGAAGCAATTATTAAACAAGATTTAGGGAAGCCGGTTGCAGAACTCTTCAACAGTTTCGATCCGATTCCCCTAGCGGCGGCTAGCTTAGGGCAAGTTCACAAAGCCCAGTTGCACAGCGGCGAAGAGGTCGTGGTTAAGGTACAACGACCCGGTTTGCGGAAGCTTTTTACCATTGATCTACAAATTCTTAAAGGGATTACCCGTTACTTTCAAAACCATCCTGAGTGGGGACGTGGTCGAGATTGGCTGGGGATCTATGAAGAGTGCTGTCGTATTCTTTGGGAAGAAATTGACTATCTTAACGAAGGCAAGAACGCTGATACCTTTCGCCGCAATTTCCGTAGTGATGACTGGGTAAAGGTGCCTCGTGTCTACTGGCGCTACACTACACCACGGGTGGTAACGCTGGAATACCTTCCAGGGATTAAAATTAGTCATTACGAAGCCCTTGAAGCTGCTGGTCTAGATCGCAAGCTGATTGCTCATCTTGGCGCAAAAGCTTATCTTCAGCAACTGCTCAATGATGGCTTCTTCCATGCCGATCCCCATCCCGGCAATATTGCCGTCAATGCTGAAGGGGCACTGATTTTTTATGACTTCGGCATGATGGGGCGGATTCGGTCAAATGTGCGTGAACAACTGATGCAGACGCTGTTTGGCATTGCCCAAAAAGATGCCGATCGCGTTGTCACTTCTCTGGTTGAATTGGGTGCGCTTTCTCCAGTTGACGATATGGGGCCCGTCCGACGATCCATTCAGTACATGCTGGATCATTTTATGGATAAGCCATTTGAGAACCAATCGGTAGCTGACATTAGTGAGGATCTCTACGAAATTGCCTACGACCAGCCTTTTCGCTTTCCGGCAACATTTACCTTCGTAATGCGAGCATTCTCGACTCTGGAAGGTGTCGGGAAGGGTTTAGACCCGGACTTCAACTTTATGGAGGTTGCAAAACCCTTTGCAATGCAGATTATGACAAACGGCAACACTCCCGATGGTAATAGCTTCCTCAATGAACTAGGACGCCAAGCGGCTCAAGTTGGTAGCACGGCTTTGGGTTTACCCCGGCGCATTGAAGATACGATCGAGAAATTAGAACGAGGAGACCTGCGCGTTCGAGTCAGGTCAATTGAATCTGACCGAATCCTCCGACGCATTAGCAGCATTCAGTTGGGAACCAACTATACTTTACTAATCAGTGCGTTCACTCTGTCAGCCACCATTCTATTTGTCAATGGGAATGTAGGGCTGGCGTTGGTCGTCGTTTTGGTCGCAGCGATCGCGGCATTTGCCCTGATTCGGTTGCTCCGACGACTCGATCGCTTTGATCGTATGTTATAACTCCCGTAAAGACTTTGACGCCAGCAAACAATTTATGAAATGTCGCTTCACGGGTCTCACCGATCCGGGACTACTTCGTAATGTCAACCAGGATGATTTCTACATGGACCCTGAGGGGCGATTTTTTGTTGTCGCCGACGGTATGGGAGGTCATGCTGGGGGGCAAGAAGCCAGCCAACTCGCTACGGAGGCAATTCAGACTCATTTAGAACAGCACTGGCAATCTGCCACCTCGTCTGAAGAGTTACTGGAACAAGCCTTTTCCGAGGCGAATCAGGCAATTATTCTAGACCAACAAAAGCACCCAGAGCGCTCAGATATGGGCACAACGGCAGTTGTGGCTATCTTCCGTAACGAACAACCTTGGTTTGCTCATGTGGGAGACTCACGCCTCTATCGGCTACGAGGCTCCAATCTAGAGCAAATCACGGAAGACCACACTTGGGTTGCACGAGCCATGAAAGCCGGTGATATTACCCCAGAGCAAGCTCGAATGCATCCTTGGCGTCATGTCTTGTCTCAATGTCTGGGTCGTAAAGACTTACAGCACGTTGATGTTAAACCCATGGATGTGCAGCCTGGAGACCGCCTCCTGCTGTGTAGTGATGGTCTTACAGAAGAACTCTCAGATGCCTTAATTGCCTCTAACCTCGAACCTGACTTGGATTATGAACAAGCGGCAGTTAACCTTGTTGATGCAGCTAAGGAAAAGGGAGGTAGAGACAACATCACGGTGGTGATTGTTGAAATAGACGACATCAGTCCTGAGGAAGCCACTGCGCCGAGTCTCTAGCATTGACTACCTGATTGTCCTTCTTAATCCACACAGTCGTTCCTCGTCTTGAGAAAACTAGTAGCCTGAATTGAAGGATGAGTCCTGTCGTTGGCGGCGGTTACTGAGCCATAGGACACGGGTACTCTAGTCAACGACGAGAATTCATGGCAATCTAAGTAAATGTACTTAATCTATGAGGATGGCTGACCGAGCATCCTCATGACAGCGTGCTGTACAAACAGGAAGCCAAAACCCTGCAAGACTTTAGGGTTAAGAAGACCAATTAAGCAACTACTAATGGTAGTAATTTGTAGTAAGAATCTTTCGAGAGGATGAGGCAAACTACACCCTAAGACGGAAAAATGTTAAGAGATTCAAAAGAATACAAGAAAAAATAATTTAGTCAGATTTATTCTTAGTCTGCTCTGCTCATGAATCCTTCGGTTCTGACTCGTGCCTCGAAACCTGACCATATTCTCGTTGTAGATGATTCGCCGGATAACTTATTCCTTGTTCAAACAATTTTAGAAGAAGAGGGATACGAAATTAGTTTGGCGGAGGATGGCCGCATTGCTTTAGAGCAGATCGAACAGTCCCCACCGGACTTGGTACTTCTGGATGTAATGATGCCGGAGATGGATGGCTTTGAAGTCACAAAGCGCATCCGGGAAAATACGAGTTTGCCCTTTATGCCAATTCTGCTGATCACAGCGTTTGATCAGCCAAGTGTGGTCAAAGGACTAGACACGGGTGCAGATGATTTTATTCGTAAGCCAGTAGAAGTCGATGAATTGCTAGCACGGGTGCGATCGCTTTTACGCCTGAAGCACGCGATTGATGAACGTGAGCAAATTGCCCGTCAACGAGAAGATTTTGTTTCCTGGATGACGCATGACTTGAGAACTCCCATTGTCGCAGCAGAGCGGATGCTGATGCTGTTTCAGCAAGGAGCCTTGGGAGAACTATCACCATCCATGCAGGAAGCCATCTCAACAATGGCACGTAGTAACCGCAACTTGCTAGCGATGGTAAATACATTACTCGAAGTCTATCGCTATGAAGCGGGTCGTAAGAATCTCTGCTTCTCTCCCGTTAATCTCCAAGAGGTGGTTAAAGAAGTCACCCAAGAACTTGCTCCTCTCGCCAATGAAAAAGGGCTGTCCTTGAACTACAAAAGCCAGGAGAATGTCAACGGTAAAGTAGTAGGCGATCGCTTAGAACTCCATCGCGTATTCACAAACTTGATTGGCAACGCCATCAAGTTTACAGATACTGGCTCAGTTGAAGTGCGTCTGAGTAATAACCATGACGAGAAAAACCCTGAAGTATCCCAGGTAGTCATTCAAGTCCAAGACACTGGGCCTGGGATTACCCTAGAAGACCAAACGATACTATTCGACCGATTCCGGCAGGGTAGCCATAAACGTTCTGGAAGTGGTTTAGGGCTTCACTTGTCTAAACGGATTGTTGAAACTCACCAAGGAACCCTTGAGGTTAAATCTGAGATAGATAAAGGTAGCTTGTTCATTATTCGCCTAGCCACTCATCATTAACTGTCAAGGTGTTAGGTTTTGGGTCGTAGGTTGTAGCGCACAACTTAGACTAAGACTAAGAAAAATTAGGGTTTTGGATTCCTTGTGCATTGCCTTTAACCTACCTCCTAATCCCTACAACCTGCGACCTTAACAGCGCTAGGTGGCTTGCACCCCTACTAACAACCAACAACCAACAACCAACTAACGTTTCCCTTGCTTCCACTTTGCGATCGCCTTTTGAGCCGCCTCGTAGGAAGGCGTGTTAGCTGGGACTAAAGTTGCCGCTTGAATCGCTTCCTTGAACTTACCCTGAGACGCTCGCGATTGCGCGATCAGATAAATCTTTTGGCTTCCTTGGGCAATTAACTGTTGCGCTTCGGCATACCCTGGTTGTCCAGCCTGAATTTTACGGAGAGTTGTAAGAGAACGGTTATAAGACGAGGCTTGGTTTGGTTGGATTTGTTTTTTTGCGGCTTGAATAATCGCTTGATTTTGCTGTTGCTGGGTAGTTAGAGCCTTCCACTGATTAATCGTCTTCTGAGCTTTGGCATAAACAGAAGGATTATCTTTTGGTACCAATTGAGCTGCCGCGATCGCACCCCCAAAATTTCCCTGATTCGCTCGTCCCTCTGCTAAATCTAGAATCACCTCACTCCAACGTGTAATGTCTTGCTTCGCCTGCTGGTACAGAGGCTCACCTGGTTTCACAGTACGAGCTTGGACAATCGCCTTGCTAAACAGAGAGGCTTGATTGGGTCGGATTAAGCGCTTTGCCTGATCCAAAGCCGCTTGATTGGCTTGAAGACGGGTTGGCGCTGGTTTTTGGGGTGCCGCCACTGACAACTTATTACTGGGATTGGGGGAACTGGTAGGGGAGGCTTTTGCTGTTGGACGGGGATTGGGGGAACTGGTAGGGGAGGCTTTTGCTATTGGACTGGGAGGTGACGTTGTCGGGGGTTCTTGAGCCGTTGGAGATGTTGGTAATTCTTTAGTAACTGGTGTCTCGTTTATTGACTTCGTGGTAAAAGCATCCCGGTTACGGAATATCACCGCCGCAATCATCAGCGCCAAAATTAGGATAGCGCCACCTCCCCAAAGTAGTAGTTGTTGCCACCAAGGAGTATTGACATGGCGTTTAGACTGCCGTTCTGGAGAAGCAACCATTGCGCCTGGTTTATAGGTAGCTGGCGTTGAGGTAGCAGTAGGAGGAGAGATTAGAGATGTAGTTGGTCGTGTCTGTGTCGCTGAGAGCGGAGTTTTTTGTCCAGGTGTCGCCCCATTGCGAGAATCCTCTGTGTAACCGTTTTCAGTTTCTAGTTTTGCCTTGGGGATAAAGGCGCTTGAGATGCCAACAGGAGTCCTTTCCTTAATGGGTTGGTTTTTGACAGAAGGCAGAATCAGTTGTTGACGCTGCGCCTCTGAGGGAACCACTGTCAAAGGGGTCTGAACAGGTCGCCAGTGGTGTTGGCTCAACTCTGGTAGACGAGTGTGCAGATACTGTTCCAGATGTTCTAAGGTGGTGTCAGTGTGATAATAGCCCAGTGCTTCTAGAAGTGCTTCTGTAAAGAGTCCATGCCCCAGTACAGCAGCTTCGTGGGAAAATTGGTCAAGTTGACTGGACAGCACTAACACAATACCCATTTCGCGGGCTAATTCAATCGCCTGTGCCCCAACAGGAATACCAGATTGCAAGCCGGATGCCCGGTTGATATCTAACAGAACTAAGATGTTTTCACTACCTTGAGCCTTGAGGGTTTCAAATAGCGATCGCATAGATATTCCTGTCCCTGGAATATCGTCTGGATTTCCATCAATCGGCATTAGGTAGTCAGCATTTTGCCAATTGACACCATAGCCACTGAAAAAGAACCAACGCCAAGTCTCTGATTGTCTTGAATTCTGGCGATTTGCCCTTAGCCAGTTCAAAATATTTTCGCGACTGGGATAGGTTGACTGGTCATTGACTAGTGGAGACGTGTCAGTTAAGAGTAAACATTGGTTAGACGGTAAGCTGGCTTGGCGTACTAAAAAATGCCGCAACGCCTGTGCATCCGCTTGCCCATAACTCAAAGGTTGTAAAAACTGATAGCGATTAATGCCAATTGCAACGCAAGCGTGATTTGCCATGTGCTCCGTGCCCCAGTTGTCTGGTGTAGTTGTTCGTGGGTTAAATAAATTGTCTTGGAATGAGAGGAAGTATTGGTACTATCGGCTTACTTGATTTGTTGAGTGCTAGTTAAGCAGAAAGCGATCGCACTGCTCAACCACTCAACGAATCCTGACATACCTGGTTTTTTTGTACCTCTAAGGCTTAGTTTATGACTGTTTTTGGTCAAGAGGTAGATGAAATCTTCTATTAGAGACACTTATCCTCTAAAATAATGCACCTAAAACGCTAATTGCCAACAATCACTAGGGGGGTGAGTGCGTCATATGTTGAAGTCTAACCGAAGCGATTTCAACCCGCTCTTATTACTGTCAGTCCAGTTCAAGAAATCTTCTGCCGCATTTTTTCAGTTGATTGCCCAACAACAAATTACACCGCTAAGATTAATGCTTTTATTAGGCTTCACGGGCATCAGTTGGCTTGCCACAGCCACCGTTGCTCCTCAGATAGCCCAAGCCTACACAGCACGGGTAAACCTTTCCATAAATCGTCAAGTCGGAGAATCTTTCAACAGCTTTCTGCGCCGTGCAGAAGCCATTGCTAGGGCAGCAACGCAACGCAGCTTTGATTCAGATATCTTGGTGACTGACGTATCCGTAACAGTGATTGGGCAAAATCAAGGGGCAATCACCCCTATCTTATTGCTGGAAGTAAGCCGTCAATCTTGGAGAGGTCGTCCCGATCCCCAGAGTTGGACAACTTACTTCCCCGATACCCAAACCCTACTTGGATTTGAACAAGAACCACTTGTAGACGCTGAACCTCAGGTTCCAGGAGGACAGCCACCACCTCCACCTGGATCACCTGGAGTCCCCGGAGCGCCTGGAGTACCTGGTGGAGTACCGGGCGCTCCAACGGCTCTCCCTCAGCCCACTGCTCCCACAAACATTGACATTCCCGACATTCCCGGTGCGCCAATTCGGCGTTTTCCTAACCAACCTCAGGCTCCTACTCAGGCTCCAGCTAACACGACTCAGCCCACTGCTCCCACAAACATTGACATTCCCGACATTCCCGGTGCGCCAATTCGGCGTTTTCCTAACCAACCTCAGGCTCCTGCACCCAATGCCCCGGCAACACAGCAGACTGGACAGTAGGGAGGGGAAATTGGGCGAAAGGGGAAGGGTTAAAGGGAAAAGGAAAGGAATATTTCGCATCTTTTGCCCTTATTCGTCAAAAGAGGCAGTGAAAGTTAGCCTTTATCAAGTACATGGCTAGCCCCTTATGGAATCCATGACATAGAATGAAAAGGCTGTCAAAATTCAGAACATACTCCCATGGCTGTTCCTAAGAAGAAAACATCAAAATCGAGGCGAGACAAACGCAAAGCAACCTGGAAGCGCAAGGCAGCGCTACAGGCTCAAAAAGCCCTTTCTCTGGGCAAAGCTGTTTTGAGTGGTCGTTCTACCTTTGTATATCCCGCACCAGAGGAAGAAGAAGAAGAGAGCTAGAACGGAACTTTGGGCTATGGGAAAGGCAACACCAGGGGTCTTACGGTTTGTGCTATGACCATGAAAGTTAACAAGATTTTGTCCTAAGAGCAAAATCTAACGCTACGGTTTGATTAGTACCCAAAACACTATCTCTACTGGCATCATGCTCGGAAAATTTTTCCGCAAACCAGAATCAGAACAGAGCGATCGCGTTCCTCCCGGTCAATACCTAACCAAAGGATTTCCAGTGCTGACCTACGGTCAGACCCCCCGAATCAGCACTGAAGACTGGGAATTTCGTGTGTCGGGCTTAGCCGAAGCCAAGACCTTGAGCTGGTCAGACTTCATGGCAATGCCTCAAAGCGAATTCACTGATGACTTTCACTGTGTAACACGTTGGTCAAAACTGGATGTGCAATGGACAGGCATCAAGGTGACCGACTTTATGAAGTATGTGGAAGTCGATCCAAAAGCTACTCACATTGTCGAACACTGCTACGGAGGTTACACCACTAACCTTCCCATAGAGGATTTTGTGAGGGAAGAAAACTTTTTTGCTCATACCTTGTTCGGAGAACCACTAGCAGCAGAACACGGTGGCCCCATGCGCTTAGTCGTTCCCCATCTCTATGCTTGGAAAAGCGCTAAGTGGATTAATGGCTTAGAATTTCTCGATCATGATGAACCAGGTTTCTGGGAGCGTAATGGCTATCATCGTCGAGGTGAGCCTTGGGCAGAAGAACGCTACAGCGACTAAGGAAATTTGAAATTGTAGCCATACATGGTTTGCCACCTACAATGTAGATGTTACTTGCAGCACCTATTGCCTTGCTCATTGGGCTGTTTAAGGTTTAAGTTGGAATGGCAAGTTTGACTCTCTGCAAAAGTGCTTTACTGTTTGTGAACAACAGGACAAGTAACGCACTGACATTGCTTGGCTTAGCCACCTCTGTCATTTTCCCGCTCCATCAAACACGAGATTGACAAAGACATTCTTGATGCTACAATCGCAATACAAAAAGAGGATTCTAATAATGTATCACTGGGACCTGTAAGTCCGGATCCTGTTGATCCGGCAAATCATCAACCGTCTGAGATTTACGATCACCGCTCTGTTGAAGCTCGATGGCAAGCAGTTTGGCAGCAGACACAGATTTACGAAACCGATCTAGCCAGAGCGATTGACAGAGCTTCTCCAGAGCCTCGCCCTTTCTACAATTTGATGATGTTTCCCTACCCATCGGCAGAAGGGTTGCACGTCGGGAATGTGTATGCCTTCACAGGAGCGGACATCTACGGTCGCTTTATGGCGATGAACGGCAGGGATGTCTTTGAGCCGATGGGGTTCGACGCCTTTGGCATTCATAGCGAGAACTTTGCGATTAAGAAAGGGATTCATCCCAATCAATTAACAGCAGGGAATGTTGAACGATTTCGAGAAACGCAGTTGAAGCGCATTGGTAACCGCTTCTGCTGGAATCACGAAGTCCAAACCACCAGTCCGGCATACTACAAGTGGACACAGTGGATCTTCTTGCAGTTGTTCAAAACCGGATTAGCCGAACGCAAGAAAGCATCGGTCAATTGGTGTCCGTCCTGCAAAACGGTATTGGCAGATGAGCAAGTGATTGCAGGGGAATGTGAACGCTGTAGTGCGATCGCTATCCAACGTGAATTGGAGCAATGGTTTTTCAAGATTACCCGCTATGCCCAACGCTTGTTGGATAATTTGGAGCATTTGGACAGGTCAGAACGGGTAAAAACAGCACAGCGTAACTGGATCGGTCGTTCTGAACATGAGGGTACAGTGCAGTATCACTTGCGGGATTGGTTGATTTCCAGGCAACGCTATTGGGGACCACCAATTCCAATTATCTATTGCCAGACGTGTGGTACGGTTCCGGTTCCAGAAGACCAATTGCCCGTTGAGTTACCCCAAACGCAGGACTGGTTGCCGAAAGGAACAGGCAATTCTCCGTTGGCAGACATTCCTGAATTTGTGAATACAACCTGTCCGTGCTGTGGCAGTGCGGCGCGGCGAGAAACCGATGTATCGGATAACTTCTTGGATTCTGCCTGGTATTTCTTGCGCTATCCCTCCAGCAATTGCTCGGATGTTCCGTTTGACCCACAAATTACGGCAACCTGGTTGCCCGTGGATATGTACATTGGTGGAGCAGAACATTCAGTATTGCATCTGTTGTACAGTCGCTTCATCACAATGGTGTTGCACGATTTGGGATACATTCCGTTTGAGGAACCCTTTCGATGCTTCCGCGCTCATGGTTTGCTCACGAAAGATGGAGCCAAGATGAGTAAATCTAAAGGGAATGTGGTGAATCCTGACCAGTACATTGAGGAATACGGTGCAGACACCTTGCGAACGTACTTGATGTTTTTGGGGCCTTATGACCAAGGAGGCGATTTCTCCGATCGCGGTATTGCAGGAATACAGCGTTTTTTGAATCGCGTCTGGCAATTGGCGATGAAACATCAAGACTCGATCCAATCTAATGAATTGGATGTCGAATCCCAGCGCGGGTTGCATCAAACCATTCACAAGGTGAGAGAAGATATTCAAGCGTTGAAGTACAACACTGCGCTCGCTACCTTAATGAGTTATCTCAATACCTTGGAAGCCAAAGAACAGCTTTCTCCAGTAGAAATCAAGTCTTGTGTGTTGATGTTGGCTCCCTTTGCACCCCACATCACCGAGGAACTTTGGAGTCGCATGGGTAAATCCTATTCAATTCATCAACAGCCATTCCCTCAAGCTAATTCTGAGTTTCTTACACAAGCGCAAGTGACGATTGCCGTTCAAATCAACGGACGGACTCGAACCACATTCCAGCTTACTCCGGATGCAGCTCAGGAAGAGGCGATCGCATTGGCAAAACAGTCAGAATCCTTGCAGCGTTACATCAACAAGCAGGAAGTTCGTCGTGTAGTTTATGTACCTGGTCGGGTTCTCAATCTCGTGATTTGATTGTCGCATCCCATTAGTTGAATGCTTTACCACTGGCTGGTGTTGCGTGCATTTTGCCTCCCTGCCAGTGGTCTAGAGCCTTTGTCGCCCACTGAAGTACGTTACTCTTACAAAAGCTGGAATAGGTGTTCGGGTGGCATACCAGCTATTTTTAGTCATACATATATTTTAATTAGCCAGGAGAGTTAAGACTTAGGTAGTCTTAACCTCTGGCTTTAATAATGCTGGGATGTCTGTTGTCAATCAAGAGTGGACTAACTCCCGCGACTGCCGCTTGACTCGACCGTCCATCGTGGCTTGTTGCAATCGAGTTAAAGCTTCTATATCTTCTAAGTCATGCTGAAGTACAAACAGTCGTCGCATTTGCTCTTCAGCTTCTACCGTCAGATACCCGGATTGAAGAACCTCTTGGACAATCTCACAAATTGTAGACATAACCCCGTTTCCTCAAGTGTCTTAGCCAGTATCAGGTGTCTAATCCAAACAATCTGTGATAGTTGGAAGTGAAGTTAGTGATGCTATTAAGCACTTTTTAGTGATGCAATCTCCCTTTTTATGTGATAAAAATCACCACTGACGACTATTTCAACAGATCACAGTTCATCGGGAACCTTGAAACTCATGTCGGTGAACCTTTTCCCTGCTCTTTGTCAAGCAACCCAGAGATGTTGAGCAAATCGGATGGCAAAGTTGACGAGAATGATGCTAAAGAAAACCATCGTTGCATAAGCCCAGCGAGGATAACGATCAAGTACCAGACCTAGTGCGATCGCAAGTGACACAATAGCATAAGCGTAACGTTGAGCCGATGCCGAACTTCCAGAAAACATGATTAACCCTAAGGCGCAAAACCCATAAACCACCTCAATCAACCGCAGTTGATGGCGTAAGCGCCAGAGCAGGTAACCACCACCAAAAACCATCACGACGACAATTAACGACTCGCCTCCCAAGCGCCACGACGCTAACGCCAAAGCAAACGAGATAGAGATTACCACCACAGAACCGAGCTTTTGGCGAAAATGCCATAGGAGATAGATACTCCCCAAAAGCAGTACAAACAAGAACGGATGCCAAGGATCTACAATTGCGCGTTGCTCTAAATTTGTTTTGCCAATAGCGATTGTTATCAGTTCTCTACGCCAATCCTTCCAATTCAATCCAGTTGTATCTCGCCATGCCTTCTGAGCATGAACAAAAGCCAAGGGGTCACCAAAATTTAGAGCGCAATATAAGCTAAAAATAACTACTCCTCCAGCCGTAAGTAGAGCAGCGACGTAGGCACTTACTGGACGACGTTCTTTCCAGGCGACAATCAGGAATGTAGGAACAAGGACAACCCCCGTCACACGAGCCGCTGTCGCCAATGCCCCCCAGAGAGCCGCTAAAGCATGTTGTTGCTTATCGAAAGCTCTTAAAGCCGCTGTGCTGAACAACATAAACAGCCCTTCGGTATAAATCACACTTCCAAATAAAGAAAGCGGACACCACGCCCAAACAGCCGTTGTCCAACGAGCCACACTTCCACCATGACGTTCCTCTACCCAACGGTAGAGAACAACCAATGCCGCCAGGAAAGCCAAATTATTTACCAGCGTTCCGGCGACATTAAATGGTAACCCCAGGTACATCACGCCACGGGTGAGTAGAGGAAACAGCGGAAAAAATGCAATATTGTATTTTTCCTTGATCGTACTTTCGTATTCATAGCCGCCTGTAACAATCGTTTCGTAGCGCGGACTATCCGAATAAGAGAAGAGGCTCCAATCAACAGTGGGAACAATCCCTTCCGGTGGAACTGGTAGTGATGGGGCAATCAGTACCATTGCCACAGCAATAACGACTCGGCTGAGTAGCCACATCGCTGCGGCAAACCTGAAGGCATTTGCCCATAAAGCTTTACTTTTGCTCATCAACTTCCTGCCTTGTGCTTCAACTGGGGATTGGGAGTATCTGGAGGAGGATTGCAACCGAAGTCAGCTGCTGCTCTTTTGAGCAATGAGCTTGAAGGGAATTATAGCGACGACTGGTTTTGTTTTGGTCATCAATCCGCAAGAAACTTGGCTCAGAGAGTCCTCTGTATCAAAGTGTTGGGGCTTAGTAAGAATTATTGGGATAATCGTGCTTTTATGTTTTTTATAGCGGTTCTCAAATAAGTGGAGTACACTCAACTTCTGCCCTTTGCCCTGGAGCCTTCTGCCTTAAAGCCAACTACTTTGTACCTCAGCAAATCGAGAAACGCTATATCTGGAAAACTAGCTTTCACAGCTTTGATAGCGATCGCTCACGTTGTCTGGTGGACTAAATTGTGAGATATGAAAACAAGTATCCTGAAGCGCAATAACGTCAACGTGCAAGGGCAAGGCAATCAAACGCTTATCTTTGCCCACGGCTTTGGTGCCGACCAAACCGTTTGGCGACACGTTGTCTGTGCGTTTGAATCCAACTATCGCATTGTGCTGTTTGACTATGTAGGGGCAGGGAAGTCAGACTTAACTGCCTACAGCCGCTCTCGCTACAGCCGCCTCTACGGGTATGCGGAAGACTTACTGGACTTGTGCGCTGAATTAAACCTGACTCAATCCATCTTTGTCGGTCATTCAGTCAGTGCAATGATTGGCTTACTTGCTTCCCTAATCGAGCCAGAGCGCTTCAGCCGCCTCATCTTTATTGGCGCATCACCTCGTTACCTCAACGATGTAGGCTACTACGGTGGCTTCGAGCAATCTGATCTGGATGCCATATACGCAGCAATGTCGGCTAACTATGAGGCTTGGGCGTGTGGCTTCTTTGCTTCCTTGCTAATGGGTAATCCAGACCGTCCAAGCCTTGCTCGTGAATTTGCCAATACTCTTGTCGCAGTCCGCCCAGATATTGCTCTGGCTCTTGCCCGTACAATTTTCCAGTCTGATTATCGTGCTGAGTTGCTGCGTCTAACTGTACCGACACTGATTGTACAGTCGAGCAACGATAAGGCTGTCCCACCAGAGGTAGGAGAATATATGGCTTCTAAGATTCCCAAAAGTCAGCTAGTGAACATAAACGCAGAGGGTCATTTACCTCATTTAAGTGCGCCCGATGAGGTAGTGCGAGCAATTAGCGCTTATCTAGTTCAGTGATGGGAAAGGTTTTTAGTGTTGATGAGTATTTTTCTGCTGTGCGATCGCATTTCCTCTTTTCCCTAACCATGTCCTAATTAGGTTGGATAGTATCCCTCTTCTGTCACTCTCCGAAAACTTTTGCCATTTCTGAACTCTAGAGCTTTTGTATATCAAGCGATCGCCAGCTTTTTTCTGAGTAGAAATTGATGAGAGTGCCAAATTTGTCAAAATATCATCATTAAACGCCGCATCGCTTAACATACCTTGTCTCTGGAAACTACTCATAATACGAAGAACCGGAGAGTGACAGAAGAGGGGTATAGCAGTAGCCACAAATGTTAGGACATTAACGGGAGAAGAGCCTTCCCCAGCTAGAGCCGATTTGACCCAAAGCTGACCGCCCAAAGCTGACTGCTGATTGCTATAGGCTTGTAGAAATTTGTCGCTAGAGTTGACCCAGTTGCAACAGTGCTTGAGCGAAGATAACCAACTCTAGGAATGTACTCGTGAACCTTAAACGGAGAGGGGGAGATTCGAACTCCCGGAACCTTTCGGTTCATCCGATTTCAAGTCGGACGCGATCGACCACTCTGCCACCTCTCCAGGTTTATCTATATTATCAAGGTCTTGCATTTATGGCGACTGGCTGTAAACAGGTTGTATAACAGTCGCTTCAGGATGCTGATAGAGCAGTTGCTCAGATACCACCGTATAGTCTTTACCCATCCAAACTAGAGAGATTTGATTAACGATACCTGCTTCTAGGGAAACCACGGAAAAATTACGGAGGCGATCGCTTTCAGTTTGGATAATCCGAGGTACACTTGCTGAATTCAAGTAAACGGTTCCTTCCGGACTTGTAAAGATTGCTGTTCGTAGTTTCTCCTTGGTGTGACGCATCGTGTGGTGCATATGACCAAAGGTAACGAAAGGAATTTTTTTACCCAATGCTTGAGTTTGTGCGATCGCTTCTGCAAAATCTGGGTCGCCGTAATCCCCACCCAACGGTTGCCAATCTCTCCCACAGGGGTCTTCTGGGCGATCACCTAATCCAACTGGACCATTGTGACCCAAAAAAATAATTGTTTCATAAGTCGTAGTCTGCGCCGCTGCAACTATGCGCTCAATCGACTCCTCAAAATTGGTAACGCCACACCGTTCTTTCAAGAACTCCTGATTTTTCCAAACTTCGCCACCCCAACTGTAAGGACGACTGCCAACCACAGAGAGATTGAACTCTGGAAAATCCAGTTTTCCGTAACCCACATGAGTTTCACCCAGTAAATCTAACTGTTGCTGCACTCGGTCTTCCTTTTTGCGATCGTATGGACAGCGTTTTCTTCCCCAATCCGAGGCGCTATACCAAGCATCATGGTTTCCCATAATCGCTGCCTTGGGAAGGTCGATATCAGTAACTAACCGCACGATATCCACCGCTTCATTACCAAAATCTCCCACAAACAGCACCAAATCAACACCCAACTGCTGGAGCGCGATCGCATCCTCAGCTTCCCATAAATCATGGATGTCCCCAACAACAGCAATTTTGATCGATTGCTTGTAATTCCTCTGATTGCTCATGTGATCTCTCTTATCGGTCTTTCTCCAGGATAAAAAGCCTTACTGATTTTTGCAGTCTTTGTGGATGTTCAACCCTAGGGAAGATTTCCTAAAGCCACTCAGCCACCATGTCAGTTTTGGTAAAAATAACTATAATTACCTCAGGCTGTTTTATCGCAATTAACTCAAAACCTGTGTTTACGACTGCACTTCCTCAACAGACGAAAGCTTCTTCATTTCTCCCCTATGACCTGTTTGGGGCAATTAATACCCTGAAAAAAGAACTCAATGCTGTTGTTCTTGCCCACTACTACCAAGACCCTGATATTCAGGATGTTGCCGACTATCTCGGCGATTCTCTTGGACTTTCTCAACAGGCAGCAAGTACCAGTGCCGATGTTATCGTTTTTGCCGGGGTTCACTTCATGGCAGAAACCGCCAAAATCCTCAATCCTGACAAGCTAGTGCTGTTGCCAGACTTAGACGCGGGTTGCTCTCTGGCTGACAGTTGCCCTCCCGAAGAGTTTGCCAAATTCAAAGCAGCTTACCCCGATCATCTAGTAGTTTCTTACATTAATTGCTCCGCCGAAATCAAGGCGATGAGTGACATTATCTGCACCAGTTCCAATGCTGTCCGGATTGTTAACCAGATTCCTGAAGACCAACCAATCATTTTTGCCCCAGACCGGAATTTAGGGCGCTATGTGATGGAACAAACAGGTCGTGACCTCTTACTGTGGCAAGGTAGCTGCATTGTTCACGAAACCTTCTCAGAAAAGAAGATAATCCAGCTAAAGATCGAACACCCAGAAGCTGAGGTAATCGCTCACCCGGAATGTGAACCACCCGTGTTGCGTCACGCTAGCTACATTGGCTCGACAACAGCACTGCTAAAGTATGCTCAAACAAGTCCCGCAAGCACGTTTATTGTCGCCACTGAACCGGGTATTATTCACCAAATGCAAAAGCAAACCCCCAACAAGCGCTTCATCCCAGCACCTGCGATGAATAACTGTGCTTGTAATGAGTGTCCTTATATGCGGCTCAACACATTGGAAAAGCTGTATCTAGCGATGAAAAACCGTCAGCCAGAAATTACAATGCCAGAACACATTCGAGTGGCTGCACTGCGACCAATTGAGCGGATGTTAGAGATGAGTGTTTAGGGTGAATGGGAATTGGGAATCGGGAATTGGGAATTGGGACTCTCAAGAGGAGCATCCTGTTTTCACTCATAAAAGACGGGTTACCTAAGTGAACAACTGAGATAACATACTCCCAAACCCTAATCACCAATTCCCTAATCCCCAACTTCCACCAACCTGCCGAATCCTTCTAACACCTAACTATGACTTCCACTACAGCTAAGCCCGTTGACTGGAATGCCCTAGCTTCTGAACTAGCTGGCATAGAAATTATTACTGAGCCAACCCAGCTAGCGAAGTTGTCTCTGGACTACTATCACTTCAGTCCGGTACTACAACCCAAACTTGCCTCTAAAAGAGGGGATTTGGTTGTGCGTCCTACCAACGAAGCGGAAGTTTTACGAGTGGCAGCGGTGTGTGTTAAGTACAAGGCACCATTAACTGTGCGAGGCGCAGGGACAGGAAATTATGGGCAGTGTGTACCCCTGAATGGTGGCGTAATTCTGGATACGACACGGATGAATGCAATTCGCTGGATTAAACCAGAGTTAGCCTGTGTTGAGCCTGGAGTAAAGCTGGCGGCGTTTGATAAACAAGCACGGGTGACGGGATGGGAATTGCGGATGGCTCCCTCAACTTATCGCACAGCAACGATTGGTGGCTTTATTGCTGGAGGAAGTGGGGGAATTGGTTCGATTACCTATGGACAATTACGCGATCGCGGAAATCTTCACGCTGTCCGAGTCGTCACAATGGAAGATGAACCGCGTGTCATTGAATTACGTGGTGATGATGTGCATAAGGTTAATCACGGATACGGTACCAACGGCATTATCACTGAATTAGAAATTCCTCTGGGTTCTGCTTATGCTTGGGCAGAAGTGATTGTTACCTTTGATGACTTCATGACAGCGGCTCGATTTGGTCAAGCTTTGGGGGATGCTGATGGTTTAATTAAAAAACTCATTAGTATTCATGCTTCACCAATTCCTTCATACTTTGCCGCTTTAAAGAGTTACCTTCCAGAAGGGAAGCATTGTGCATTATTGATGATTGCTGAGTCTTGTTTGGAACCGCTACAAGATTTAGTTCGGGAGTATAGTGGCACGATTACTTACCAAAAATCTGCTCAAGAAGCCAGTAAAGGCACAGCATTGTGTGAATTTACCTGGAACCACACGACACTCCACGCCCGTAGCGTTGACCCAAACCTAACTTATTTGCAGAGCTTGTTTCCGGCTAATAAAAACCTCAGCTTGGTTGAGCATATGTATCATCATTTTGGTGATGAAGTGATGATGCATTTAGAATTTATTCGTGTTGGCGGACAAGTTGCTCCCGCTGCATTGCAAGTGGTTCGCTACACAACTGAGGAACGGTTGAATGAGATTATTCATTATCACGAAGAGAAGGGTGCTTTTATTGCTAATCCTCATACCTACATTCTGGAAGATGGAGGAATGAAAACCGTTAATCCAGAGCAATTGCAGTTTAAGGAAATGGTTGACCCATATGGGTTGATGAATCCTGGGAAGATGAAAGCTTGGTCAGAAAGGGTTAAGTAAACTCACTCAAGGGATGTAATCTACCCAATTAATCTACAGGTAACAATAACGTCTCCTCAATCTCCTGTCGCACTGCCTTGCTTACCTGACAACCACTATTCAATTCTTCCACTAGAGATTTATTAGCTTTGTAATACTCTTTCAGCAAATCCTTCTGCGCTTCATTGAACTGCAAATTGTAACCAATCAAGCCTGTTATTTTTTCAACCCAGGCTTGACCCTTAGTTTTCCGCCACTCATCAAATCTTTCTGCCTCTTCATCCGGGTCAGGTAGTTCAGCTTCGAGTTCTTCCATGGCTTGCTTCAGTCTAGGTTCAATGTCAAGGGCAAGGAGACACATAAGAACGTTCTTAGGGTCAAAATCAAAGGCAAGGTTAAGTGCAAGTCCACGGCTACGGTCAAAAACAGAAGTAAAAGAACGAGCAAAGGAGCGGCGGCGGGTAGGGTCATCAAAAGCTTTAGCCAAGTCAAAACCAAGGACACGGATGAGGGCAAGGTAAAAAGCTCGAACTTTTGCTGGCTCGTAAGAAGAGTCAACTGAAAGGGCTTTCTGGCTCACCCAAGTAAGAAGCTGCTGCAATGTCTCATCTTTAGCCACTAGCGCATCAGCTTGTTGCTTCATCTGCCGTAGTCGTTTATTGGCAAGCATCATCGCACCATCTTCTGACAATTGTTCCTCTGTGAATTGAGTGTCTGTCAACAGATTATTAACAGTCTTTTGGATAAAGCGCTCAACGAGCCATATCCGAAGCCGTGAGAAGTCACGCTTAAACTCCAGGTAGATTGCGCCTAATAAAGCCTCGAACATCTCAGTAAAGAGCCTTTCCTCACTGTAATCTTTTTGTTCCACACCTCGTCCCAGCAGACAAAGCTGTTTCAATTTCAACTCTCGCGCAAATTCAGACAGCTTCTGCTGGCTTACCAGGTTATTTTTCAATTCAGTAAGCTTACCTTCATTTAGGTCGGCGTACTGTTGGTGTAAATAGTCGATAACAACAGCACCGAGAATCGCATCACCTAGGATGGCTAGCCGTCTGTACTCACGCTCCTGCGCGTCTTTTTGCTGAGTAGTCAGGTTGCTATTCTCATAGATACGAGATGGATGAGTCAGAGCAATCTCAAGCAACTGCGTTTGCTTGAAGTCGGGAATGCCGATCGCTTTTTTAACAGCTTCAATGTTCACTATTTAATCTAGGATGCAAAAACAACTACAGTTTCCACAATAATCAGCTAAACCCGTACATCTACCAGTGCCGAGTTATTTTAGGCAAAAAGTTTGGCGATCGCACCTCAACCTATGAGAAAGTTTTGAATCTTCCCTTAAGTAGGTCTTCGAGTTGTGCGGCGCGATGAGTATAGGTATGTTCAGTGAGAACTCTTCTATAGGCAGCTTTGCCAATTGTGTGTGCCATCTCAGGCGTGAGATTACGGATGTGTTCAGCAACCATTAACCCATTCTCAGCAACCAAAACCTCACGTCTAGGTTCTAGGAATAACTCGATGCCTTCCCAAACATCAGTAATGATACATGCCCCCGCACCTGCTGCCTCAAACACTCGCGTTGCTGGAGAAAAGCCGTATCTCGCCATACTCTCGCGGCTGATATTCAACACGGCTTGGGGTGTACAGTTGAAGGCATTATGGTCGCGTGTATAAACGTGTCCCAAGTATTTGACATTGCTGGGTAGTGGTTTGTCGTCCCAACCATTCCCACCTAGTAGGAAATGGTCATCTGGCAGTTCAGTAGCAGCACGTAAGAAAAATTCTTCCACACGCGCTTCTCGATCTGGGAGGCGGTTTCCTAGGAAGCCAAGCTTGCACTCAAATCTGGGTTCTGGTGCGACAGGGTAGTGAGTAGTTGGATCAAGAGCATTGTAGATGGGAACACACTCACGCGCCCCTAAAGCTTTGTAAGCCTTCACAACTGGTTCCCCACCGCCATAGGTGAGGATTAAATCGTAGCGTGGGATGAGAGCACGGAAGGGATCGCTTGGGTTATTTTGCACTCGATCAAGGGTTGCTGGTGCATCTACATCCCAGAACACAATGAGGGTGTTAGGTTTCTTGAGTTCCAAAACTGATGCCTCTAGCAACTCATCGAAAACACCAACGCCACTCGCTTTTACAATTAGGTCAGCGCTGCTTGCCTCTTCAAGGGCACGGTTTACTCCCTCTTCACCATCAGCGGAGTAAACGACGACTTTTGCCCAATTAGGGTCGGGGATATCGCGATGCTTCTGACGATCATACGCATCTGGCTCGTAGAAGGTAGTCTGATGTCCCTGTTCATGCAAGGCTCGGATGATGCCACGATAGTAGGTTGCGGCACCATTCCAGTAGGCAGAGACAAGACTAGAACCGAAAAAGGCAATGTTGAGCTTTCCTGTCATGTCGTCACCACCTTATGGTGTTGGGTGTCTTGGAGTTGTGCATAGATATCAAGGAGTTCATCAACACGATGAGCGCAGGTATGTCGGTTGAGGAGGGTGCGGAGTCCGTTTTCTGCTAACTCTTTTGCCATCTGTTCATCCTGAAGTAATGCACTCAACTGACGTTGCATCTCTTCGCCAGTACTAGCAACGAGGTAATCTTTGCCCGGTGTAAATAAGCCTTCAACATCTTCCCAAGGCGCAGATACCAGAGGAATACCACAAGCTAAGGCTTCAAACACTCGGATGGTGGGAATACCAGGGAGAACTTCAGTATAAAAGCGGCGCGGCACATGGATTGTCACTTGAAAGCGGGCAAACACTTGCGGGACTTCGTAGTTGGCTAACCAACCTGCGTATTGAATGTTTGCGGCTTTTAGGGATGCGATCGCATCTTCTGGATAACGCACCCCATGCACTCGTGTCTTTATCCCCAACGCCTTTACAGGTTCGATGAGAAACTCATACAACTCAGCAGTACGTTCTTCATCACCCCAGTTGCCAATCCAAACTAAATCGCCTTCACGTTGCACCGCGTCAATTGGATGAAAGAGGCGTGTATCTGCCGCTTCGTGCCATGTCCAAGCACGTTGAGTCCAACCCTCGGTTAAGTAGATATCGCGGATAACACTGCCATAGGCTAATACGCCATCGTAGTTAGTCAGATCATAAGCTGCCACCCCAGTGCGATCGCTTACTGAGCGATGATGTGTGTCATGAAATAACAACCGATAGCCACCAACATTATTACGGTGTTCGCCAATGCGTTGCACCAACTGATGGTCGTTCCATTCATGGACAATTACCAAGTCTGCACCATCCAACGCTTCGTCAAGGTCGAGTGTCTTGAGTTGATAGCGATAGCTTTCTAAACCGGGATAAGCAGCTTGGAAACGTAGGATTGGTGCATTTCCATGTTCTGCCAGAAGGTTCTGAAGACTCCAAGCCTCTTGCGGTTCGTACACGCGCACATCATGCTCACGAGAGAGCAACTCACTCACAATACCCCTTAGAAAATGAGCATTCCCGTGGTTCCAGTCTGAGAGGAGGGAATGATAGAACATTACGATTCGCATAATTTTAGGAATTAGCTAAAGATTCCAAACTCATTAATTCTCGCTTGTGAATGAGTTCTTGATATGCCGTTAAATATCTAGATGCCATGACTTCGGAGGTATATTCTAAAGCACGAGTACGGGCGCGGGTTGCTAGTTGATAACGTCGTGGTGAATCGGCAATTAGAGTATTGATGGCAGATGCGATCGCATCCTGATCATCTGGCGGCACAAAGATAGCCGCATCACCCCAAATTTCGCGCAAACTAGGGATATCTCCGAGGACAAGGGCGCATCCTAACAATGCCGCTTCCAGTACAGACAACCCAAAGGGTTCATATCGTGCTGGCAGGACATAAATTGAGGCTTCGCCATACTGTACAGCCAGTTCTTGAACGTTGAGGTGTCCTAGCCAGTGGATATTACTTTTCGATAAGCGATTTATTGAGTCTGCCCCACCATCTGGATGCTTCTGGTCACCAGCAACATAGACAGACCAGATTAATTGAGGTGCAATCTGTTCTAGTACAGCAACATTCTTTGCCTCATCCCATAAGCGTCCAGCCGTGAAGACAAACTCTTTTTTTTGTGATGGGGAAAACAGCGCTGAGTCACGACCGTTAGGAATTACTCTGCCCTGAAAGCTTGAACCATAATGGGTTTTAAGTGCTGTAAGCATTGCTGCTGATGGTGCAACGACGAGGTCTGCTGCCGCTAAACCCTGAGTAACTTCGTGCTGATACCGTTGCCAGTTGCTGGGTGCAGCTTCGCCTTTAACTGCTTCCCACCACGACAGAACACAGGAATGCCCTACTACTAAAATTGGAGATTTCCAAGGCAATGCCCCGTGAGTATAGCCATTTAGGTGTACCACATCAGGCTGAAAGCATTCTTCTAGATCGAGTAACCATTGCCCTGCTTGTTGAACATCATCCCAAGGGTCTTCCATCCATTCAAGTTTGAAGCAACTCTCGAACACCTCTAAGCCAGAGATTTGTCTGGCGGCTTCCCAGTGTTGAGGTGTAAGCGGTGCGCCCATTGTTGCTAAGGCAACTTCAACCCCTTGCTTTGAGAGGACACCTGCAAGTTCTAATGCGTAAGTCCAAACACCGCCAACAGTATCAGCCGTCATCAGGATGCGTTTAGCGGTAACGGCGGACGCTTCGCCCCAAAACCTGTCAGTGTGTGGCTGGGGTTGAGAGTTGGTCAGCATTTGGGCAGATTTAGAAATAGTAGGATTTCAGTTATCTAGGTCAGTAAGCGATCGCTCTAAGAGGGTAACAACTGCACGTTCTTCTGAACTTAAACTATAGGGTGAATCATCACACGTTGAACCACTAGATTGTTCCTCAATAGCACCAAGTGTCCCCTCTAGATAAGCATCAATCACAGCAGGATGAACGTAGTATTTACGGGAGGTCGCAGGGCGGTTCCCCAACTCACTCGCCACATTTTTAATCGCTTGTACAACGTTTTTCTTTGCCTGAGTCTGTGACTCAAAGCCTTCCATTGCTCTAAGTTCTCGTGCTGCCATCACGGTTCCCGCCCAAGTGCGGAAGTCTTTTGCTGTGAAGTCTTCGTTGGTAAGTTCTCGAAGGTAATTGTTGACATCTCCAGAGTCAATCGTTTGAGGTTGACCATCATCGTCAAAATATTGGAACAGTTCGTGTCCGGGGAGTTCCTGACAACGCTTGATTATCTTGGCAACACGTCGGTCATTAAGTTCAATGTCATGATTAACACCACTCTTGCCTTTGAAATGAAATCTTACAGTTGAACCTGAGACATCGACATGACGATTGTGTAGAGTTGTCAAGCCGTAAGATTGGTTTTCTTGAGCATACTCAACATTACCGATGCGAATGTAGGTTGTTTCCAAAAGCCGGACAATGGTAGCGAGTATCTTCTCTCGTGGTAAACCTTTAAGGGTCAAATGGCGTTCAATTTGTTCCCGAATCAACGGCAGTGCCGCACTGAAGGGAATCATCCGGTTGAACTTAGTTTGAGAGCGTATTGTTCGCCAGTGGTGATGATAGCGGTACTGCTTGCGTCCCTTCGCATCGTGTCCCGTTGCTTGCAGGTGTCCGTTGGCAAGAGGGCAAATCCAGACATCCTTCCAAGCTGGGGGAATACCTAGTGCTTCAATGCGATCGCGTTCTGAGGCATCGCTAAGCGGTTTACCATCGACACCAATGTAACTAAAACCTTTACCTCGTTGCTTACGGAGAATGCCGGGACTGGCATCTGAGACATAGCGCAATCCAGCCGTTTTGGCGGATTCGACTGGATCGGTGATTATTGTGAGGTCAGGTTTTTTAACTGTTGACGTTTTCACGAGATTGCTCTGAGTTCTAACTCGGATAGAGGCAAAGGTTGCTCATCCTGAATATCGCTGAACTCGGCATAGACTTGCAGGTAATACTCATTTGCCCGTTCCCAAGCTTGGTCATCTGGAAAGCCCCACTTTTTTGTGTAGTCCGGTGAACCAGGGTAAGGGAACAACGGCACAGGTTTGTTTGCCCAAACCCCAAAACCTTGGAGGTACTGACGCCAAGCTTCAATGGCTTCCGGGTCATCTACTTTCCCATCAAGCAAGTTGGCTTGAACAAAAGGGACGTGTTTCTTCGCACAAATCAGCCGCTCACTCAGCGCTTCTGTAGACAGTTTGCAGTTTTTATCGAGTAGTTGCCGCCCTTCTTCAGAAATACTTTCAACGCCTGCTTCGATTGAGACGCAACCCGCCTGTCCTAGTAACTCAAGCAGCAGTGGTGTCCACAAATCAATTCGAGTTTGAATACCGAACTTCACCTCTCGCTCTACCAATGCTTCAAGTAGTGGTCGATTCGGCAAGAAAATTTCGTCAATAAAGTAAACGTATTCGACCCCTTGAGCAATTAAACCATCCAGTTCTTCCAAGATTACGGATAGGGGACGCTTGCGATAGCGATCGCGAAAATTCTCTTTAGCACAAAACGAGCAATGATAAGGACAGCCACGAGACGTTTCCATCTCCGCACCAGAACCTATTGGTGCTGCCTCAAAGCGGTGATGGTGATGATGATGTCGCCCAATTGTTTCTCGTTGCCAATGCAGTGCTGGCAATGCAGTTAGGTCGGTCGTATGGGGACTCCCCTGCACACGGGGTTCACCAGCTTGCCAGTAACAAATAGATGTCACATCTTGCCAGTTTCCACTTAGCTTCGGCAGAATTTCCTCACATTCTCCCAAAACCACTACATCTACACCCAGCTTCTTCAGAGTCGCTTTGGGTGTTGTGGAGCCATGAGGGCCAACAGCAACCATTGTCCTACTAATATCTTTCAGGTCTAATACGGTTTCTTGGGGAACGCGCAACTCTGGTGGGGCACAGCGCCAGAAAAGATAACTGGGTGCAGTTGTGACAACGGTAAAGTCGGGTTCAAAGGCAGCGACTTGGTTTTTGATTTCTGCTCGTGAAAGATTATCTAACTGCCCATCAACAATTAGAACGTCGTGTCCTTGCTGTTCCAGTAGGGCTTTGGCATACCCATATTCCAACGGTAAGTGCGGTTCCCGACAGCCAAAGTAAGTACTGCCATCAAATGTCCAGTTGGGATTAACAAGTGCGTATTTCATAATTCGCTTCGTAGTAGTAGGGTGCGTCACGGGGCACCCTACAGGTAGAGGTTCTGCGTAAGTTCTGATTCAAAAAGCTGACCACTGACAGCTAAACACTGACCGCTTCTCTCTAAAAGCCATTGATAAAGTTTGCGAACACCTTGGCGAAGATTGACGGAAGGAGTCCAACCCGTTGCGGTTTGAAATTTTCTGGAATCGGAGACATAGTATCGTTGGTCTCCAGGACGCCAACTATCGAAATAGACGTGAGGCTTTTTGCCATGTACCTCACCAATTAGATCAACAAATTCAACTAAGCTGGTCGTATTTTCGTTGCCGCCGCCGATGTTAAACGCTTGACCAGAGAGAGTATGAATGTTTTCCTGTGCAAGCAAGAAGGCATCAACCAGGTCTTCAACAAATAGGATGTCTCTTACCTGCATCCCGTCGCCGTACAAGGTGATTGGCTGTTCTTCAATAGCACGAATCAGGAAGTGAGCCACCCAACCTTGGTCTTCGGTACCGAATTGGTGAGAACCATAGATGCAACTCATGCGAAATACAACGGCTGGTAGTCCAAAGGTACGAGCATAGTCAATAACATACTGGTCTGCGGCTCCTTTTGAACAGCCATAAGGACTATAAAAGTTCAAAGCACGGTCTTCACTAATGCCGAAGCGACATACTAAATCGTCAATTGGCTCATAACGAGTATGGTTCAGGCGTAAGGGGACGTTTTGTAAGCCACCATAAACTTTGTTGGTGGAGGTGAAGACTAGAGGTGGAGGTGTGGAAAGCGATCGCATTTCCTCCAACAAGTTCAATGTGCCAGTCGCATTCACTTCAAAGTCATGCAGCGGATTTTTTAGGCTACTTGTCACTGCCACTTGGGCGGCAAAGTGAAACACCATAAAGGCGTTTTGGAGGGCACGACGTAGGGCATAGCGATCGCGTACATCTGCCACTTCAATTTGTACTAAATCTCCGTGTCTCTGTTGCAACCAGCGCAGATTCTGTTCAACTCCAGGTCGTGAGAGGTTATCAAACAGCAGTACTGGTTGCCCCGCACTTAGCAACCGATGCGCGAGGTTCGTGCCAATAAATCCAGCGCCTCCAGTGATGAGGGCTGGGGATTGGGGATTGGGGATTGGGGATATCGGAAGATGGGGGGATGGGAAGATGGGGAGATGTTCTTTTTGGCTGACCACTGATAGCTGACTGCTGACCCCTATTTCCCCTATTTCTTGTACAGCTTCCAATCCACCCGATGCCCACAAGCGGTACAACAGCTTTGGTGTGCCGTCTGGGTGTTTGATTCCCATGTGGTAATGTCGCTCGTCTGCATGAAACCCATCTTGCGTTGATAGATCGGGATGGAGGTCGTAGAGAGAATACCAATATACGCGATCGACAGGAGCCGCGATCGCGTGTAGAAAAGCCTTCAGTTGTCCGTGTTCGTCATGTCTCCAGGTGGAAAAACCCGTTTCAGTAAGCCACAATTCCGGTTCTAATCCATATCGTTCCAGAACTACGCGCACCTTCTCAACATTGATTGACCATTCTTGCCAATCGAATTCCCAGGTGCCAGGAAAACCGTGAATCCCGATGGCATCAATATAGGCTAAAATTCCGCGATCGCACATTCGCGCTAGCCAGTGCGGTTCTACAGGACTCATCCCAGCCAAGACAGTTTTTTTGCCCCGACGCTTCGCCCAATAAGCAGCCGCGCCAATCATTTCACTGAAGATTTGCCATTCTGGATCGAGTCGCCAGTCCCAATCATTCAAATTGTTCGGCTCATTCCAAAGTTCTACCCACTCGAAGTAGTCACCGAAGCGCGTAATCATTAAATCAATAAAGTCTGCGTAATCTTTCGGGTGGCGAGGCGGGGCGGAGGTTTTTGAGGCAATACCTAACGAGGGGGGTGTGTAGTGGAAACAAGGCAGGACATTAATCTCGTTCCCTAACTTTTTCAGCAGCCAGGTGTACCACTCTTGACCCTGTGCTGTGTGCCAATCCGCCCAAGAAACCCCTGTACGCAAATGTTGGATTCCGATTGTTTTTAGGTCGGCGAGTACCCGTTCTACCTGTTCGTACTCACCAGGACGAAACCACTCCAGTACACCTAGAATTGGCTTAGTTAGGCTAGATGTAGATTGCATTTTCATAATGAACTTTTAAAAGTTAGGGCTTTCATCCCCCGACCTTAAGTACAGGGTGAGCTTATACCGTTAACCCCCGTGCAGCGAGTTCGGCACTAGCCTCTGCCACCCGGTCATCTGCTACTTGTCCTTCTAGCCAGCTAGCCAACTCAATCAACCCTTTCTCTAGCGTTATGCTAGGTTGATATCCCAAAACTTGACGAGCAAGTGTGATGTCAGCAAAGCAGTGCCTGACATCTCCTACACGGTATTTCCCAATGATTTTGGGTTGGATATGCTCTTTCCCTAACGCCTTTGCCATGTGTTCAGCAGCCTCGCGGACAGTATACTGCTGACCACTCGCAACGTTGAAGGCGCAACCTGCTGCTTGTGGTACTTCTAATGCCAGTCGGCAGGCTTGCACAACATCATGAATACTCACAAAGTCACGTTGTTGATAGCCGTCTTCAAAAATTAAAGGAGGATTGTTGTTGAGTAAGCGGGATGCAAAAATAGCGAGAACACCTGTGTAGGGATTGGATAGGGATTGCCGAGTGCCGTAGGTGTTAAAAAATCTCAATGCTACCGTTTGCATTCCATACGCTTGACCCAGGATTAAGCACATACGCTCTTGGTCATACTTCGAGAGGGCGTAGACAGATGCCAAGGATGGCACTTTCGTTTCCGGTGTCGGAACGGGTTTAAGTAGCTCTCGCTTTGTATTGTAAACTTCCCAATCTCCCGCCTTAAGTTGCTCTTGAGTTCGTTCAAACCCGTTACAAAAGCTGCCATCTGGTGCCTGGTAAAGACCTTCACCATAGATGCTCATGCTTGAGGCAACAATCAACCGCTCAACAGGTTGCTCAATCAGCGCTTCCAGTAGCACAGCGGTTCCCAGGTTATTGGTATCTGTGTACTTCCCAATTTCATACATACTCTGTCCCACACCCACGATTGCGGCAAAGTGATAGACAGCATCAATTCCTTTGAGAGCTTGGGCTACAGCGTTAGGGTCACGAATATCCCCAACTATCAATTCGACCTCTGGATTTAAGTAGCTAGGTCGAGAGCAGTCTGCGCCATGGACTTGTGGTGAGAGGTTATCTAGTACACGAACCTGATACCCTTTGCCAAGCAGTTCGTCTACCAAGTGAGAGCCAATGAATCCTGCTCCACCAGTGATTAGGATGTGTTTGCTCAAGTGTGGTTTCTCCCTAAGTAGATTGCCTGAATAAATGCCTAGAAAAAGCAGTTATTTGCGTATTTATGCATAAAAACAGCAGTATTCATGAACTTATACTTCTTTGTCATCACCCGAATGACAGACAGATTCTAAAAAGCGGTGAACCCTAAGTGTTAACTTGAACACACTGTTGCGATCGCATAGGCTGAGCCTGAAGTGTTGCTGCTTCTGAAGGTGACAGGTACAGCAAAAGGCTGGGCAGAGGAATAGATGTAATCTTTTTTAGTGCTTTTCTATACTCAATAGGCAATTCCAACGTTAATCCGAGTGTTCATACTCTTGGCGATCGCCTCCTCTGATTGTTTGCAGCCTAAATTCCCAGCATTCCGCATCTGCAAACTGAAAAAAATTCAAATGCTTCAAATTGGTGGAGGATTTGATCGTGTTTTAGTAGGTAGTTCTAAAACTTTCCTCTCTCTACAGGAGTAAGTTGAAGCGTAGACTTGCGATCGCGATATTAGATTTCAACCTGGGAATCTAGCAGTCACACTTGACTCTCCAAGCATTGGTCGTACCTGCAATCCCTAGAAGTTACAATTAGAACCTCCAATGATTAGTCTTTATTTGATTACAACCTGTAGCTTATGTCGCATACATAGCGGTCTAACGTTCGTGGTCAGACGTTGCTAGTATCCCTAGCAACTTCACCAGTGAATTGCAACAGTCCGCTGCACCACAGTTGTTAGGGCACGTTTTTTGGCAGTGGGTAGAATCGCGTGGCGATTGCGCTTGCATGAGTTTCTACCATCGCATCATGGACAAATTTGCGTTTTGAGACGTAGCGAATACACGCGAGACCAGATTCGTCGTAGATTTCAAGTTTCACCAAACGGTCATCACCAAAATCTATGTACACCGGGCATCGAGCATCCAGCCATGTTTTACGAGGACGAACCCAATCGTATTGGTGATAGCCATTATACGATTGATCGACTTGATCCTGGATGTCATAAATATCATGTATCCAACCCGATCGAACTTCAGCCTTGGTGATGTTTGGGTTCTCTTGTCGCGCCTCCGATAGCCGAAAGAACAATCCAGCATTAGCGCCGTTCATGTGACGCTTTGCCTTCGCCCAAATCAAATCTTTGGCTACTTCGGAGTTGGGGGCTGGCAATCCGTGGTAAATGTCGAAGTTCTGGCGGAAGCCAGAGCCGTCAACTACCCATACGAGGTTGCCATAGAATTCTTCGCGCGAGGTTCTTTCAGCGTCCGTCATTGATGAATGCTGTAGCTCAATCACGATTCCAGTCGCTGTTTTGATATCAGCCCTGTGTATCTCGCCATCATGGGCAATGTGAGATATCTCGCGGCATTCCATTGGGAAAAGGTTTTTCCAGTCGCGGTGCCATGGAGTTTCATTCTCCCACCAGGGGTCGCAGTCCTTTGGTCGATGATGTGCCCAATGATGCATGATTCTTGGACCGCACTTCGCGATCATTTCGGAACCGCAAATTGGACATAACCCTCGACCACCGGAAAAAGCTTCAACACGGTCGTTGTTAACGAGAGCCAATTGCATAATGCTTGCTTGTGAATCAGTAGGTAACGTGACAAACATGACTCGATTGAGCGATCGCATAAGGGTTGAGGTGGAGAAGCAGTGCTGAGTATCGGTTTTGTCCTAACTTTACTTTTACCTGCTTAAATTTCTTCCTTTACTTTAGTGGCAGGGAAATATTTCTCGATCACCTGACCCACTAATAAACCTAAAACACCCAAGAAAATCCCTATTGTCATAATGTTCAATTCAACATTGCCAAACACAACTAGGGAAGGGTTGATGAGAGTTAAAATCAGTACAGAAGAAGCCGAGAGGCTACTCATTACTAAAGACAGCCTTACACTTGAAGTGGAGAACGTATAACGTCCAAGTTGAGCAAGTAAATAGGCAACAAAAGGAACTAAGACGGCGGATACATAAGCCGCGTAAAAAGACACAATTAAATTGACAATCTCGCCCCCCTTCAAGGCAACGGCGAGAGCCAAAAGAGCATTGAAACTAGTGATGAGTAAGCGATTAAAGTTGGATGTAGGCAGAATATTGAAGTCCAAAATAGTTTTAGTTTGCACCCGTAATATACTACTGCCAACACCCAGCGCTGGAACTAATAACGAAATAATCAGAACAACACCCAAAGGTTTATCAGCACCACCACCAATCCACGACAGGATAAAGGGGAGTGTTTCTTTCCCATCAATATCAGTTGGCAAAATTCCTGCTTCTTTGGCAGCTATCACAACTGAACTGGGTAATAAGGCAAGCAAAAGTAGCAAAATTGCTGCCAATACACACCCTTGATAAAGACTCTGCACATCCTTTGCCTGCACAACAAATTGCTGGTACTTCATATCAATGAGAACTAGCAAAATAGTAGATAGTGAGACACCAATAAGGGTTGGGAGGCTCACTTGTTCAAGCGAGGGGATAAACTCAAGAGGCGATCGCAAATACTGCGGAAAACCATGCAACACCCACAACCCGTAGAGTAAAGCTAAGAAATTCAGGATAAGCAACCCCCGAAAGAGAAAGCTGGCTTTCTCGACTGGCAGCACCGAAATAAGCGTAAACAAGATAGCCAAAACAATCATGCTGGCAAGCACTGGGATTCCCAAGACTTTCAGGATAAAGGCTCCAGAAATCAGCTGAACTGCTTCAATACCAATAAGCGATAACCACGACATCAACCCCACAATAATTTTGACTTGACTGCCGTAGCGGTTTCCCAGCAATGTCCAGATTTGCTCGACTTGAGTCCAGTAAAACTTTGCTAGTGCCAAAAGAGCGATTGTCCCTAAGCCAAGCGAGACAGCGTAGAGGCTGCCAGCCGTATCCAAAGTCAATGATTTTTCAGCGGTTCCGAGGAGAAACCCCAAGCCATAATGTGCAGACACCAGTAATGCGGCTAGGGAAAAAGCATCTAGCCGACGGTTTTCAGACATATTCACACTCAGTTCTTCTTTGTTGACGGTTGACTGTTAACTGTGGCTAGAGAACATCAGCCGCCTATCACGCAGTGTAACGGTTGGCGTAGCCTGCCGTAGGCTAAACCTTAGTGTCTATGAGTTAACAAAAGAGGACTCTTTCTTCCTTTTCCTCTTCGCCTTTTCCCAATGATTCAATTCAACTTGGCTGGCATTGCCAACCCTCTAGAGCGTGTTGAAGGGTCTAAGTCCTGACCTACTTGAGAATGGTAGCTTCAGTCTTGGCGATCGCAAGCCGTGTTTTCAGTACAGAATCCGGGTTCAAACTAATCGAATCAATGCCCTGTTCCACCAGAAATTGCGCGAATTCAGGATAGTCACTCGGCGCTTGACCGCAGATGCCAATCTTGCGATTGAACTGTTTCGCGCAGGCAATCACTCGCTCTAGCTTGCGTTTCACGGCTTCATCGCGCTCATCAAATAGATGAGAAACCAATGCAGAATCCCGATCCAGACCTAAGGTTAGCTGGGTTAGGTCATTTGAGCCAATTGAGAAGCCATCAAAGATTTCACTAAAGCGATCGGCTAACTCGATATTACTGGGCAATTCGCACATTACATAAACCTGTAAGCCATTCTCGCCCTGACGCAATCCGTGTTTCGCCATCTCCTCCAGCACTTTACGTCCTTCAGCAGGTGTGCGGCAGAAGGGAATCATCGGAATTACATTCGTCAAACCCATTTCATCCCGCACTCGTTTGAAGGCTTTGCACTCCAACCCAAAAGCATCACGATATTTCGGATCATAATAGCGCGAAGCACCTCGCCAGCCCATCATTGGGTTTTCTTCCTCTGGCTCAAACTCTCGACCACCAATCAGGTGGGCATATTCATTGCTCTTGAGGTCTGACATCCGCACAATCACCGGGTTGGGATAGAACGCGGCGGCTAGCATCCCAATCCCTGAGGCAAGCTTATCTACAAAGTAATCAGACATCTCCTGATACTGGCTTGCCAACTGACTGATTTCCCACTTCGCCGCTTTGTCCTTCAAGGTGTCGAAGTGGAGTAGTGCTAGAGGATGAACTTTGATGTGATTGGCGATAATAAATTCGGTGCGTGCCAACCCGACCCCATCGTTGGGGATAAGCGATAGTCTGAACGCTTCTTGAGGATTGCCAACGTTCATCAATACCTTTGTGCGGGTTTGTGGCAAAGTACCCAGTTCGAGTTCCTCCACCTCAAAGGGCAACAAACCATCGTAAATATGCCCTTCTTCCCCCTCGGCACAGGAAACGGTGACTTCTTGCCCATCTTTCAGAACATCTGTAGCATTATCGCAACCAACGATCGCAGGAAGTCCTAACTCCCGCGCAATGATAGCGGCGTGGCAGGTGCGCCCACCTTGGTTGGTAATCACCGCACTGGCTTTCTTCATGACAGGTTCCCAGTCGGGGTCGGTGCGGGGTGTTACTAGCACTTCTCCTTCCTGAAACTCATCCAGCTTGCGAAGATCGACAATCGTTCGCACTTTACCCTGCCCGATCATTTCACCAACTGCACGACCTGTCAGCAGAGGTTCAGAAGGCGTTTTTCCCGTTAATTTATAGATCTTGAGAACATTGCTTGTCTTTTGGGAATGGACGGTTTCAGGACGAGCCTGCACTATAAATAATTCACCTGTTGTCCCATCCTTCGCCCACTCAATGTCCATCGGGCTGTAGGTTTCCCGAACACTAGAATAATGGTCTTCAATGATGCACGCCCACTCTGCAAGCTTGATGATTTCGTCATCGTTGAGGGCATATTTTGCCTGTTCTGACTTCGGGACAAGCACGTTGGTGGTTGGTCTAGTACCACCGATGTCGTAGATCATCTTGATTTCCTTGCTGCCTAGCCGCTTCTCTAGGATGGGACGGAATCCCTCTTTGAGTGTTGGTTTGAAGACGATGTACTCATCAGGGTTGACCACACCTTGCACAACGCTTTCACCTAAGCCGTATGCTGCCGTAACTAATGCTGCATTTTTGAAGCCAGTTTCAGTGTCAATTGAGAACATCACACCGGAAGAGGCAAGGTCGGAGCGTACCATCTTCTGTACCCCTACCGAAAGGGCAATGTCCAAGTGATCGAAGTTTTTGATAGTACGGTAAGAGATGGCGCGATCGGTAAATATCGAGGCGAAGCATTGGTGGCAGGCTTCTAGAACGCCATCAATACCATTGATATTGAGATAGGTTTCTTGTTGTCCGGCAAAGCTGGCATCCGGCAAATCTTCAGCCGTTGCGCTGGAACGCACTGCCACGTCTACCCCACTGTAACGGCTGAGGCAGGCTTGCAAGTCGTCCCCAGTGAGGCGATCGCACATTTCCACGTTGACCCCATACCGTTCAGACAACTGCACGTAGCTCTTGATAATTGCCTCTTCCAACTCTGCTGGGAAAGGCGTATCCAAAATCAATGTCCGTGCCTGTCTACCGCGTTCCCGTAGGTTATTGATATTCTCTACATCCAAGTCGGCTAGCAATCGCCGTAAGCGAGCTTCCAATCCGGCTTTTTCCATAAAGTAACGGAATGCATAAGCCGTCGTTGCAAAACCTGTTGGGACGTTCACTCCTTTAGGCGTGAGTTGTCGAATCATTTCCCCCAACGAAGCATTTTTGCCACCAACCAGCGGCACATCAGCAATCCCTACCTCTTCAAACCAGAGGACAAACGCTTGTTCTTTAAGGTCTTGATTTAAAAGAGAACTATCTAATTTCTTGGCAGTAAACATCGTATTAATTTCCAAAAATTAAGTTCAATAATTCACATCGTTCACGAAGCTATTAAGATCAGCAAGTTCATCAATTATCAAATTTCTTAATCTAAGTTATTGAAGAGACTCTTAAGAAAAATAATCCTCGTAGCTTGCTCAAAGCCTTATATCTGCGAGTCTAACGCACCCCTTCTAGAATATTCATTGAGGTTTTTAAAGCTTTGTTCTATTATATTAAGCATTGCCTCTTGAGAAGCAGAAAATAAATTAGTCGGCATTGGTATCAACGATTAATAGAGTCTTAATATCAGTCTTGCAGCTATTTTAAATCCCCATTATGGAAGATTCCTTTAATCGTTTTTTGAGCGATAGAGTGAGAACTATAAATGTGTTTCAACATCAAAAGAATTGTCTTCTTTACAAAACTTTAAAGATTGATTTTACGATGACATGATTACGCTGAATAAGGGAAGCATTAAGCTAAAAGCAGACGCTACCGATAAAGCCGACGCGATTCGTCAGGCAGGGACTTTATTGGTGGAAAGCGGCAACATGCAGCCGGGATACATCACTAGCATGATGGAGCGGGAGAAGGTCGCCCATACCTATCTGGGAAATGGAATTGCGATTCCTCACGGGCTGTCGAAAGATCGGGATTTGATTGTGCAAACGGGTATCTCGGTTGTGCAGATTCCTGAGGGAGTGGAGTGGAATCCTGGCGAACAGGTGCATCTGGTTGTTGGGATTGCGGCTAAGTCGGATGAGCATATCGAGATTCTCTCCAACCTCACCCATGTTCTGGATGATGAAGAGGCTGTACAGCGTCTATCCAAGACGACCAATCCGGACGATATCATTGCCTGCCTGACTAACCGAACGACTAATGGAAAGGCTCCAGAAAGTGCGGAATCGGACTTTGCCAAGTTTGTCGATGTGGCGATTCAGGGAAAAACTGGACTCCATGCTCGTCCGGCGACGGTATTGGTCAATTTGGCGAAGGAGTTTGAGTCAGAAATTCGCGTGCGATACGGTGACCAGACGGCGAGTGCCAAGAGCTTGGTGTCGTTATTGAAGCTGGGCGTGGCGGGTGGCGGCACGATTCGCCTGATGGCTCAGGGAAGGGATGAAGATGAGGCACTAGAGAGGCTGAAGCTTGAAGTCGAAGCGGGATTGGGGGATGAAGCGGAGGAAGCCTCATCCGTTACGCTAGGACGCACCCTGAATTTTGAGTCTGCGCCGATAGCGGGGATTGCCGCTTCGCCTGGATTGGCAATTGGTTCGGTGTTTCAGCTTAAGCGCGGCAAGATCGTGTTTGAAGCTACAGCGAAAGATCCAGTAGCAGAAGAAACTCGTCTGCGGCAAGCAGTGGAAACGGGTAAGGCGCAGTTACGGGAACTGTATGAGGATGTAAAAGAGCGATCGGGCACGGGTAAAGCCTCGATATTTCTAGCGCATCAGGAATTTCTGGACGACCCGGAAATGGTCGAAGAAGCGATCGCTTACCTAAAAGATAATCGCAGTGCTGCCTGGTCATGGCAGCAGGCTTACGAACAACGCGCCCATACCCTAGAACAGCTCAAAGACCCCTTGTTAGCAGGTCGGGCAACGGATTTGCGGGATGTGGGTCGTCGCGTGCTGCGGCTGCTGGCAGATAAGGTAGAGGACGAGATGACTCTCCCCGATTACCCCGTGATTTTGATTGCGGAAGACCTGACACCATCAGATACAGCAGGACTGAACTCAGCACTGACGTTGGGCTTCTGCACAGCTTATGGTGGGCCTACGTCGCATAGTGCAATTATTGCGCGATCGCTCGACATTCCTGCGATCGTTGGAGCAGGCCCGGCTATCCTGAATTTGGCAGACAGTACCCCCTGCATCCTCGATGGTGAAAGCGGCAACCTCTATCCCAACCCATCCCAGGCAGATCTGGAAACAGCAACAACAGCCCAGAAGGATTTGCAGGCAATTCGAGAAGCGGAAAAACTGGCTTGCTATCAGCCTGCCCTCATGACTGACGGGCATCGAGTGGAGATTGTCGCCAACATTGGCGCAGCTACAGAAGCGGAACAAGCGGTAAATGCTGGGGCGGAAGGAGTTGGACTCCTACGCACTGAGTTTCTATTTTTGAACCGTTCCGAACCACCTTCCGAGGAGGAACAGTTCGCAGCCTACAGCCAGATGACTAAGGCGCTGAATGGTCTACCCCTAATCGTTCGCACTCTCGATATTGGTGGCGATAAGGAAGTTCCCTACCTCAACCTCCCAGCAGAAGAGAATCCCTTTCTGGGAGTGCGGGGCATCCGGCTGTGCTTCCAACGTCCGGACTTATTCAAACCTCAACTCAGAGCCATTTTCCGGGCATCACAAACGGGAGCTATCAAAATCATGTTCCCCATGATTTCCACTCTCGAAGATATCAAGGCAGCCAAGAAAATTGCCGAAGAGGTGCGCTTAGAGGTTAGGGCAGAACCAGTAGATATTGGCATGATGATTGAGGTGCCCTCTGCCGTACTGATGGCGGACGAGTTCGCCAAGGAAGTCGATTTCTTCTCCATCGGTACTAATGACCTGACGCAGTACACCCTAGCAATGGATCGGGGACATCCAGCATTGGCAAAACAAGCAGATGGTTTGCACCCTGCCATTCTTCGCATGATTTATCAAACTGTGCAGGCAGCAAGCGCGGCTGGTAAGTGGGTCGGCGTGTGTGGTGGTATTGCCGGAGACCCTAAAGGGGCAGCAATCTTAGCGGGGTTGGGTGTGACGGAACTGAGCATCAGTATTCCCAGTGTGGCGGCGGTGAAGGCGAAACTGCGAAAGCTTTCCTTGTCGCAAACTCAGAATTTGGCGAAACGCGCTTTGAAGTGTCGGAATGCTCAAGAAGTTCGCGCTTTGGTTTGAGTATCAACCTTTGTGGGGATATGGCAATGACTATTCGTGTCAATTTAAGCCCTAGTGAATCGAATGATACTGTCAGCGAATTCGGAAAACCTAACCCCCCAGCCCCGCAACCCTCGCAAGGGAAGGGGGAGCTAGACTCCCCTCCCCTAAGAGGAGAGGGGCTGGGGGATGGATCACACCCCTGGTTACTGTAGAGGTGCAACCATGAATCCCAAAATTGCCACGATTACGCTAAATCCAGCTATTGACCAAACGGCTTCAATTCCTAATTTCAAAGTGGGTGAAGTTAACCGAGTGGAATGGGAACAGGCAGACCCCGGTGGTAAAGGCGTGAACGTCGCTTCATTCCTAACAGAGTTTGGGTTTTCGGTGACAGTCTCCGGGTTTCTGGGGAAGGACAACATGGAACTTTTCCAGAATTTCTTTACCCAAAAGGACATCCAAAATCGGTTCGTTCCCATTCCTGGCAAAACCCGCGTCAACATCAAAATTATCGACGGGTTGCAGAATCAAGTCACAGATATCAACTTTCCAGGACAAGCAGCGACGGAAAGCGACCTAACAACCCTGCATCAGGTGATTGACGACCTCGCAACAGACCATGACTGGTTTGTACTTTCGGGTAGCCTTCCTGCTGGGCTGTCCTCCAGCATTTATGGGGAGTTGATTGCTCGACTGAAAGCACAGGACAAAACTGTTGTTCTAGATGCTAGTGGTGAGAGTTTTCGCCAAGCCATTCCGTTTGCTCCTTACGCCATCAAACCCAACATTGATGAGTTACGGGAGTTATTCGGTCAGCCATTGGAGAGTGAAAAAGCGATCGCACAAGCTGCTCAAGAACTCTTGACAAAAGGCATTCAATGTGTAGCTGTATCAATGGGAGCGAAAGGAGCCATCTTTGCAGAAGCAGATGAGGTGGTAATTGCCCGTCCTCCAAAAATTGAGGTGGTAAGTACTGTTGGCGCGGGCGATGCAATGGTGTCGGGCTTAGTTACAGGTAAGTTGCGGGGGTTGTCTCTGGCAGACTGTGCGCGACTGGCGACGGCATTTTCAATGGGCGCATTGAGCCAGGTTGGACCACGGCTACCACCAAAGGAAACAGTTGAATCCTTTATGAACCAGGTCAACGTGCAATCCCTGTAAAGGCGATAGCGAAGCGCTGCTGCAAAGCGCAGATCGCTTTTCCTTAGTATCTCAATACGGTAATAGCGCCAGAGGCAATGCCTCGACAGCAAAACCTTAAGACATAAACCTAACAACAAACAACTAACAACAAATAACTAATAACAAACAGATGAAAACGAGCGAAAAAATTGTGGCAGTCACCGCCTGTCCAACTGGAATTGCCCACACCATCATGGCGGCGGAAGCCCTGAAGAAAACGGCTGAGGTGATGGGCTATGACATCAAAGTAGAGACGCAAGGTTCCGAGGGCGTGAGAAGTCCCCTCTCACATGAGGATATTGCGGATGCGGATTTGGTGATTATCGGGGCAGATATCCATGTGGATGCGTCCCGGTTTGCAGGAAAGCCTGTTTATGCTACCTCCACGAGCCGGACAATACGCAGTACAAAGGCAGTCATTGAAGAAGCGATCGCAGAATCCCATTTGGAAGATGCCGAATCCATCGTTCCAACTCCCAACGGTTCCGCCATCCCTGTTCCCCCAGCCGCTGTCTCCACTGCTGCTAAACACCTAGTTGGTATCACTGCCTGTCCCACCGGAATTGCTCACACCTTCATGGCAGCGGAAGCCTTACGGAAAGCCGCAGTTGAACTCGGTCACGATATCAAAGTGGAAACGCAAGGTTCTGTGGGAGCAAAGAATCAGCTAACTCCTGAAGAGATTGCCCAAGCAGATGCAGTAGTGATTGCGGCAGATACCTATGTAGACTTGTCTCGATTCGGCGGGAAGCGGGTTTATGAAACCTCTACAAAGCAAGCCTTGAAAGCAGGGAAAACTGTTATTGAGGATGCCCTGACTATGCCGGAACCAGCGGCGCAGGGAGTCGCAGGGCAGGGGGATTATTTGCAAGCCGTGAAGCAGGCGAAAACCCAACAGTCAGCAAACCGCTCTGGGCCCTACAAGCACCTCTTGACGGGCGTTTCCTATATGCTGCCCGTGATTGTTGCCGGGGGACTGATTATCGCCCTGTCCTTCATCTTTGGTCTGAAACCTGAACCTGGAACCATTGGTGATGCGTTGATGCAGATTGGTGGGAAATCTGCCTTTGCCTTGATTGTTCCGGTACTGTCTGGTTTCATTGCCTTTTCCATTGCCGATCGCCCTGGTTTAGCTCCTGGTTTAATTGGGGGTATGCTGGCAGCAAATCTGGGCATGGGCTTTCTCGGCGGTATCCTCTCTGGATTTCTCGCCGGATATATCGCCTTATTCGTGCGCGATAAGGTGAATTTGCCTCAGAACTTTGAAGGGCTTAAGCCTGTCCTGGTGATTCCATTACTCTCAACTCTGGCAGTTGGGCTGCTACTGGTTTACGTCTTCGGCGTTCCTGTCAAAGCAATTATGGATGGACTGACTGCATTCCTTCAAGGAATGGGACAGACTAATGCCGTTTTGCTTGGCTTGGTGCTGGGTGCCATGATGGCGGTCGATATGGGTGGCCCCGTCAACAAAGCAGCTTATACCTTTGCCGTAGGACTCCTCACTAGCAATATTTATCAACCAATGGCAGCCGTGATGGCAGCAGGGATGACACCTCCACTGGGATTGGCGTTGGCAACGTTGCTTGCGAAGCGTCAGTTTACTGCCGATGAACTTCAGGCTGGCAAGGTGGCAACGGTGTTAGGGTTGTCCTTCATCACCGAAGGAGTGATTCCCTTTGCAGCAAAAGACCCGATCCGAGTGATTCCTGCCTGCGTTGCAGGGTCGGCACTTACTGGAGGGCTGTCTATGCTGTTTGGCTGCACCCTCCGCGCTCCTCATGGCGGTATTTTTGTGCTAGCTATTCCAAATGCTGTCACTCAAGCTGGACTGTATATAGTTGCGATCGCAGCAGGAACCTTAGTCACAGCCTTAGCCATTACCCAACTCAAGCGTTGGCAACCGAAAGCTAAGGAAAAGGAAATAGTAAACGCCTAATATGAAGGTTAAAGGAGAAAGGAGAAGAAAATTCTTTAACCTTTAACCTTTGACCTTATTCCCTAAAACGATTAGATGACAAGAGCCATTTCAATGCTCCAAGAGCTTAGCGTTTGGGGTGCTTGCGGAGAGATTTATGGATTTTTTTCCACTTTTCCTTCTCCACTAGAGCAGCTCGTTGATCTTGTTTCCTGGCGAGGTAATTGAGTTCCTTTTGGAGTTTTTGGTGATTTAGGAAACGTTGGTAATCGAGACTACCATCTGCAAGCGCCTCTTGCACAGCACAACCCGGTTCCTGTTCATGTCGGCAATCATGAAAGCGACATTGCATTGCTAGGGATTTGATATCGGCAAACGTTTCCTGTAAGCCTTCATCTCCCGTCCAAATCTGGATTTCTCGCATTCCAGGAGTATCCATGAGTAAGCCACCTGAGGGCAAAATAATCAATTCTCGATGTTTTGTGGTGTGTTTCCCTCGATCATCTCCTTGTCGAACTGCCTGAACTGATTGAATCGTTTTACCCGCTAGTTGATTTGTAATGGTTGACTTACCAACACCGGATGAACCCAGTAACGCAACAGTTTGTCCTTGAGTCAGGTAAGGAATTAATGCATCTAACCCTTGGTTGTTGACAGCACTTAGGATAATAATCGGCACTCCAAGAGCAATTTCTTTCACTGCTTCTCGGCGTTGCTCAACATCCTCACATAAGTCCGCCTTGTTCAGAATAATGACGGGGTTAGCACCACTTTCCCAAACCAGAATTAGATAGCGTTCAATTCTCCGGAGGTTGAAATCCCCATCCAACCCGGAAATCAAAAATACAGTATCAACGTTCGTTGCAATGATTTGCTCTTCGGTTTTAGTCCCGACTGTTTTCCGAGAAAATTTGCTTTTTCTGGGTAAAACGGCATGAATTGTTGCTGACTTTTGGGCTTCTCTGACACTGATGACAACCCAATCCCCTACAGCAGGAAAATCTTGGCGTTCAGTTGCTTGGTAGCGTAGTTTTCCCGAAACTTCTGCTGAGAGTTCTCCCTGTTCGGTGTAGAGAATGTAGGTATTCTTATGCTCAAGAGCAACTCTCCCAACGGTATATCCCTCTTGTGAATGGCTTTTGTAGCTTTTTGAAAAAAAACTGTTCCAGCCTAATACTTCCAAGTTCATTGGTTTCCTCAATGTGTATTGCTTGTTTCAAGCAAGTTCACAGAGGAATTCTGTTTTCATTTCGGTAAGTAGGTGGCTTTACGTCTTGCACCTTTCTCGATTAGCCTCATAACCCACCCGGAGTTTAAACTCCGGGCTAATAGCTCAAGTCCACGCTTTGTGGACTAAAACTCTTATCAAGTCGTCTTTAGACGAATGCAAGCTGTGAGCTAAGGGTTAAACCCTTAGTGGTTTATTACGACTGGTGGAAGATGTGAGTGCCTACGGGTCGAGTTAAATAAGACTGTTTTGCGCTATGCAGTAGGTGCAAAGCCTACATACCATAGCGTATTGCCTACCTACTCAAGACGAATGGTTGAACAAAAACTCTGTGACTGCTATGTGTTGTCCCTTGAAGTGCATGGTGCTATTGATTGCTACAAGCTCAGCCATGGTCTAACTCCTTGGTTAGTAGTTAAGAATTTCTATTTAATCCACTCATTAATTTAACGTTTAAAAATCAATGGAGCACTTCACCCAGTTGGTTCGCCTGACTGGGTGAGGCTGAGGAATTTTTGGGTGAAACGGTTAAGTTCCTTCTGGATCGCAGCGGATTTCGATCAAGAATCCATCTGGGTCATAGAAATAGATGCCTCGTCCAGTGGGACGGGTGACTGGACCATGATCAATCGTTACTTGATTTCGCTTGAGTACTTCAACAGCATGGTCAAACAACTGTGGATTAATATCAAAGGCAAGGTGATTGGCGCGGGTAAAGGCACGCTGGGGATCTTGGTCGGGTGGTGGTAACTCTGGCTCCCAAAATAAATCGAGTACGGTTCCATCTGGGGTGACGAAGTTGGTGACTTTTCCTTCGGCAACAAGCGATCGCAATGTTGTCGGGACTTCTTCTCCTGTTAGTTCATGCAATCCCAAAATTGCTCCGTAGAAGTGGCGAGAGGCTTGCAAATCATGCACATTCAAAGCAATGTGATGCACTCGGCGCAGATGACCTGGGACAAGGACAGTGTTGAGATCGGGACTAGATAGCATGGTGAAAACAGCTCCATTCCATTACTTACCATAGAAGGCAGACTTTTTTCTTTAAGTCTATAGTTCAAGATAAAAATTAATGATGGCATTCGACTATACATTAGATTTTAAAGCTATAGATTTTCGTGATTCCCCTGAACTTTATCGAGTTGGTAAGGGTGAGCAGGGAGTGCTTCTAGTAGAACCTTACAAATCAGAGATTCTTCCCCATTGGCGCTTCAAAACCCCGGATATTGCAAGAGTATCGAGCGAGAAAATCTATGAGATGTTTCTTGATTATCTAAATCAAGATGATTTTATTGGCGCAGATATGGCGCGAAAATTTCTACAGATGGGATATACGCGATCGCGTCGCTACGCAAACCACAAAAGCGGCAGAAAATACAAGAAAAATCCACAAAAAGAAAGCTCCAAAGAAGCCCAACTTCAAGCTAGGAAAGATATTTTACCGAATGAAGTAGACCCAGTTAAAGCAGAATCTGCGGCAATCTTTAAAGAAAAATGGACACAAGCGAAGACGAACGAGAAATATCTACAGCTTTTAAAAAAGCACAAGGCAATGTACGAGCAAGATTAAAAGCTAGTACACTTATCTGAATATTCTCTAGTCTAGTGGTAAAACACTCTTCAATGTATTAGTGTTTCAAGGGAAATAATGCGATCACTCTAACAACGACTAGAATCTAATATTACCTTAAAATGAACATTCCAGAAGAGTTTGAAGCGCTATGATTCAATCAGGCTAGCGACATAACTGATGATATGACTCTCGTCACCCCGAAACGCTTCACAATCAATGAATATCACCGTCTAATTGAATTGGGATTTCTCACGGAAAATGACCCGGTTGAATTAATTCGTGGAGAAATCATGCAGATGGTAGCTAAGGGAACACGGCATACAAACTGTTGTAGAGATTTGTTGGAGCAACTAGCGGGCTTAGTAGCAGGTCGAGCTAAGTTGCAATGCCAAGACCCAATCACTTTACCATCTAATAGCGAACCTGAACCCGACTTTGCTATTCTACGGAAACGAGCTGATAATTATCGTTACGCTTACCCCAATCCGTTAGATGTTCTACTTGTGATCGAGATTGCAGACTCTACCCTCAAGTATGATCAAGAGATTAAATTACCCCTTTATGCTGAAGCAGGAATCTCTGACTATTGGATATTTAATTTGGTAGAAAATTACCTAGAAGTTTACAGCGAACCTTATCAAGATTTACAAGGAAAGTTTGGTTATAGTACGAAGCGTATTATTTTACCTAGTCAAGCGATCGCTCTTAGCTCTTTCCCTGATTTATTACTTGATTTATCCAAGGTTTTTCCTGGGATTGATAGTTTAAATTTTTTAACCGACTCTGAGTAATGCCCCTATCTGGGAGAGGATATACTCAAATTTTGCCCCAATCTTACCTGGAGAACTGCTGTACAGGTTTTGTACAAGTCAGCAAAGGGTAAGTCTTGTGCTTATTCTAGAAAAAGTAAGATGACCACACACGCAATGCTCAATATTCCTCAACTCCTAGCACAAGAGCTTTCCCTCAAACCCTTTCAGGTACAAAACGCTCTCGAACTATTCGCTGAGGGGGCAACCATTCCCTTCGTTGCTCGTTATCGCAAAGAACGCACTGGGGAGATGGATGAAATCCAGTTGCGTGACTTGTCTGAGCGATTTACTTATCTGACTGAACTAGAAGAGCGAAAAGCGGCAATTCTGGAAGCGATCGCATCTCAGGGTAAACTCACTGATGAACTGAAAGCCAAAATCCAATCCTGCTTACAAAAAAACGAATTAGAAGACCTTTACCTTCCCTATCGCCCCAAACGACGCACACGGGCAACGATTGCTAGAGAAAAAGGGTTAGAACCACTCGTTGAGTTCATCAAGTCACTAAACGTCAAGACTGCTGCACCCATATCGCTGGAGAAGGAAGCAGCAAAATACATCTCTGAAGAGAAGGGAGTCAAGACAGTTGAGGATGCGCTCAAAGGGGCTTCCGATATTCTTGCAGAAGAAGTCTCTGAGAAAGCGGAATCACGCGCCTACCTGCGAGACTACTTGATGAAAGAAGGGCGATTTGCCTCGGAGATTAAAAAGGAACATGCCGAAGGTTCTACAAAATACGAAATGTATCGGAACTACCAGGTAAAGGTAAAAGATGTTGCATCGCATAACTTGCTTGCCCTCTTTCGGGGTGAGACAGAGGGAGTGTTGAACCTTGAACTTACCTTTGAGGAAGACGTTGCGTTGTCCTACCTGGAATCCGAGGAAATCCATACAAAAGTTTCGGCAGTTCGAGACTTTTATCGGGGAATGCTTAAAGATGCATTCAACCGTCTGATGAAAACTTCACTGATTAATGAAGTCCGTTCTGCCAAGAAAACGGAAGCGGATATTGAGTCAATCAAGACGTTTGAAACGAATCTGCGTGAGTTGCTGCTATCTGCGCCTGCGGGAATGAAGCCAACATTAGCAATTGACCCAGGATTTCGGACAGGTTGCAAGGTTGCTGTCCTCTCTGAAACAGCTAAATTTTTAGAATATCAGGCAATTTTCCCTTATCAAGCCGCAGCACAACGAGTTCAAGCCGCTAACACCATCAAGAAGCTGATTGAGAACTATAATATCGAGCTAATTGCGATCGGAAATGGTACAGCTTCTCGTGAAACGGATGAGTTTGTCTCGGAAGTTTTAGCGACGATGGATCGGAAGCCGATTAAAGTAACAGTGAATGAGTCGGGGGCATCGATTTATTCAGCCAGTGATGTTGCGCGACAAGAGTTTCCTGATTTAGATGTTACGGTGCGAGGAGCAATTAGTATTGGTCGCCGTTTGCAAGACCCACTAGCAGAATTGGTGAAAATTGATCCAAAGTCAATTGGTGTGGGACAGTACCAGCACGATGTCGATCAGAAGCTACTCAAAACAAAGTTGGATGAAACAGTAGAAAGCTGTGTGAACTATGTCGGGGTGGATCTAAATACTGCCTCGAAGGAACTTCTAACTTTTGTTTCTGGTATGACACCAACCGTTGCTAAAAATATCCTCGCTTATCGCAATGAGCATGGGGCGTTCAAAAATCGTCGGGAACTGCTGAAGGTGCCGAAGTTGGGACCAAAAGCCTTTGAACAAGCGGCAGGTTTCTTGCGGATTCGTGGTGGCGATAACCCGTTGGACAATACGGCAGTGCATCCGGAAAGTTATGGGGTTGTAAAAGCGATCGCATCTGACTTAAATGTCTCTTTAACGCAGATTACTCAGGCAGCCGATAAATTCAAATCAATGAATTTGAAGAAATACATCACCGATACCATCGGCGAACCAACGCTGCGTGACATCATCAGTGAACTCGAAAAGCCAGGACGCGACCCCAGAGCTGAGTTTAAGTATGCCACCTTTAAAGAAGGGGTTAAGGAAATCAAAGACCTAACCGTTGGCATGGAACTCGAAGGCATCGTGACAAATGTGGCGAACTTTGGCGCATTCGTTGATATCGGCGTACATCAAGATGGTTTAGTGCATATCTCACAACTTGCCGATCGCTTTATTGATGACCCCAAGAAAGTTGTGAAAGTGGGACAGGTTGTGAAAGTGCGGGTAATGGAAGTCAATGAAAAATTGAAGCGAATTAGCTTATCAATGAAGTCAACAGAACAGACAAAGGCTGGACATAGCACGGCAAGAAATCCAGTTAGCACCCCGCAAAAATCACCGACACTAAACGACCTAAAAACGAAGTTTAACAGGAAGAGTTAGAGGATAAATTTAGGTTTTAACTTCAACAATTAAGCTGTCACACATCTTAGTTACTAAGCGGTAACAGCATTCAAGTTATGCATCCATAGCTGTTTTCAGTTGGATGAGGTTAGGACTTACGCAAATTGCTCGTTTCAATACTATTAGTAGTAGGGTGCGTCATGACACTCCTACAGGTAGAAGTTCAGCGTAAGTCCATTTTCTATTTGTAATTCCTTAATCAGGAGGAGCGGCTTAAGGTAGTACGGGAATGTCCTCATCTGGGGTTCGTGTAGGTACTCCCAGATGTTTACGAGCATTATCTTCTGCTAAGCGCTGATCTTCTTTGCTTGTAAACTGACCTTCATCTAGCAAAGATTCCCGACGGGCAGCTTCGTCTCGACTTGGCCGAGCGCCATTTTTCCACTTATATTTGATGTCCATGAGTTCAACACAGGTAAACTGTGCCTCAATTGTGCGGTCTTAATAGTAGGAATTGAACAGCAGCTAGCACTTCTGCTATTAGGGATATTCACTAAGAGTTAGGTTTAGGCTTCAAGGACAGCTATGGAAAGGAGTTCAGAAATTCTCCTGAACTTCTATATTCTTGTTCATTCAAACTCAAACTGGGGAATCAGTTGCAACATTCCTAGCCCCAATTCTTTGGCTGAAAGCGATCGCGCCTCAAATAATGCCATCATGTCACGCGGTTGGGGATTACCACGAGAAGCGCCAGTCAGCCCCTTAGCAATGATTAAGCCACAATGCCCGTTGATTTTCTTACAGCGCTGATCCCACTTTTTACGAGCCGCAACATGAGTCGGGTCAGCTTCCGGAAATTCCCCAAATAGATATAGACTACTGTTTTCCGTTTGGAGAATACCTAAATCATAGTTTTCGCCTTCAAAGGGGTCTTCTCCTGGATTAAAGCAGATTCCTTTCAACCCTCCATCGGTCTGAATTTGCTCAATCAGGGCTTTTGCCTTTGGTCGAGTCGTTTGAATCAAAACAACAGGCATTCCCTCACCATTCGCTTTAATATCTCTAGATTGATAGCAATCAATACTAGTACGCAACATTTCCAGATTTTCCCATGGCATCATGCCTAGGCTAAGGAAAGCATCTTTCGGTACCAAGTCATCCCGTAGCGGCACGGACAAGTCAGCGTCGTCGTCTTCAAAGTCGTCGTCTTCGTCGTCGTCTTCGTCAAAATCAGCCATATCCAGCAACTCGGATGCCAAATCGGGGAGAGTCGCAACCTTAACAGCCACCGTTGATTTCTTGCTTTCCAAGGGAATCGGGATGCGGTAACGCTTGGTGATTGCTGGAAAATTCTCGTCTGCAAACTGGCGAAAAGATGCCCCAAAAAAGCGGTGGATCGCTTCGAGTGCCACATAAACTGCGATCGCTTCTTCCTCATACAGAAATGGTCGCATCCCTTCAAATGGATGTACTGTCCCGAAGCCTGGAACAATCTCCGATACCGACAAATCTGCTAAATCAATTTCTTCGTCTTCATCCTCGTCATCTGAGTCATCCTCCACACGCCCAAACGTAACAAAGAAGCAATCTTGCCCTAAAAACGCTTGTTCCATCATCTCGAATGACTCTTCTTCCAAAACCGAGGCGCGAAATCGCTTAAGAGAATCCAATGAGCGATAGAGCAGTATCCCGTACTCCATCCCCAACATTCCCATCACAGAGGTATACAGCGTTTCGACATCCCAACGATTTATTTCAATCGAGAGGATATTATGGTCAGCTAGCAGTTCCCAAGGAGCGTCCTCCCAAATTTCATAGGCTTTTTCCAACAGGAGGTCTGCATACTCAGGCGGAAGTGTCGGTTTTCGTTGAAGCGCGACTTCCTCAAACCCCCGAAACAACTCATCAATTAGGGGTAAATCTGAGAAGTAATCAATCGTAATATCTAGCTCTTGAAGGACACCTCGTAAAAAAAACTGGAGTTCTCGATCTCGAACTACAATTTTTGAAGGTCGAGCAGGTCGAGCTGGGGTTTGGGGATTCTCCATCGCTCGCAGCAAAGCGCGAACCACAGCTTCTGGACCCATATCTGGAGATACCACATCCATCGCCCGAACAATGCCTTCTGAACCATCCACCCAGAGAATACATTCACCATTGCCTTGGCCATCCGGCTGTGAGTCATCGGCAAAAGCCATCAAAGGACGGCGATCACCTTCCCACACACTAGGAATTTGTGGTAACTTCTTGAGCCGACGACAAGTAGTGGGATTCAGAGCAGACATAGGGTAGGGATAGCCTTAAGTGCGAAAATACTGGCTCTTCAATGAGCCAGTATAAGAGCTAATACTCTTATTAAACCGCAAGAACTCCAGGCTGTTCTTCTAGAAAAATTGTAGTGCTTGTCCTGTCAAGGCATATAAACGTTGGGATTGGCTTAGAGTAATCGTTACAATGAAGATAAACTGCTAATTTAAACAAGTTCACGGCAATCGGATAACATTACTAAATTTCAGCCTGTGAACTTGCTCAAGACATGTTGTCCCTACGAAAAAGCAATATAGGAGTCGCAAGATACTCATGACACAAGCAACTCAGCCGCAACAAAAAGGTATCCAGCTAACGGAAGCTGCCCTCAAGCATGTTCTAGCACTGCGGGAGAGACAAGGACAAGACCTCTACTTGCGGGTGGGTGTCCGTCAAGGGGGTTGTTCTGGAATGTCTTACATGATGGATTTTGAAGACCCAAGTTCGGTGCGAGACAATGATCAAGTCTTCGACTATGAGGGCTTTAAAATCATTTGCGACCCGAAAAGTATGCTTTATCTCTATGGTCTTGTGTTGGACTACAGCGATGCCATGATCGGTGGTGGCTTCCAATTCACCAATCCTAATGCCAGTCAAAGCTGTGGCTGTGGCAAATCGTTTGGTGTCTAAGCTTCAGGTATCCTGACACTTGTTACTACGAAAGAGTTTCAAGCAACGTTGTGCTAACTAAAATACTTAGCCAGACCCAACTATTGAGCGGGGTCTGGTATTGTTTTGGATTGTGAAGAACTAATAATGAACAACTATTTATGACGACCGATTTTGCAGCTATTTTTGATCAAGGTCTGGAACGCTACAACGCAGGTGAAGGTCCAGACACCCTGATTCCTGTTTTTAAAGAAGTGTGCGATCGCGCCCCAAAAATTGCCGCAGCTTGGAGTTGCCTCGCATGGCTGTATTTACTAGATGACAAACCTGAGCAAGCTTATAAAGTCGCTCTTAAAGGGGTCAAAATAGATAGTAATGCTCCCCAAGCCCGGATTAACCTAGTCCTTGCCATGTTAGAAACGGGTCAAACGGGAGTCCGGAAGCACATTGATGTGGCGAAACAACTGATGGCACTTGACTCACAAGTGCGACAGGATTTGTCTGAAAGTATCGAAGATGGACTGGCGAGAAAACCAGACTGGAAGAATTTACAGCGCGTCAAAAACTGGCTAGCTGAAGATTGATACGCAGTTGCATTCAGTCCTAATAAGCTAACGCGGTGACAAGGAGAATAGGGCACTAACCGCTCCGCATCACCGCGACGGAAACCCAAAATAGCACCATCACAAGCACTGCATTCCACTCAAACAACCAACAACCAACAACTGACACCCAATCTCTTCGATATACTGATTGAAGGCTGTCTATTTCTCAAGCGATGCCCTCCGGCAAAGACTTTCTATCTACACACTATCGAATCAGACAGCTAGACTCCGCCACTACAACACTGCTCAATACCCTTTTTAAATTACGGTTGTCCGCATGGTATTTTCAAAAACACAGCTAATTGGTCTTAAAGCAGACCATTTTCGTCATCCTCTGGATTTGCGTGCGACTAATAGCCTCAAGCAAGTACCAGGACTAGACTTAATGGTGCGGAGCCTCTTAGGCCCATTAGCAGAACAGTTTTTTTACCTGAATAATATTGCTGCTAGCGTTTTGGTCGGGGAAAATCAACTACCGCACCTTCATCAGCTACTCTTGGACGCTTGCAAAACTCTGGATTTAGACCCACCCCAACTGTATGTACAGCAGCATCCAGTTCCTAATGCCTATACCTTTGCCATGCGAGGTAAGCAGCCTTTCATTGTTTTGCATACGTCCCTAATCGATATGCTGACACAGGAAGAAATTCAGGCGGTGATTGCTCATGAATTGGGTCATCTCAAGTGTGAACATGGGGTTTACCTGACACCACTTAATATCATCGTCTTAGCGGCTGGTTTATTTCCTGGCTGGGGAACAGTAATTGCTCAAAGTGTACAGGCGCAGATGCTGGAGTGGTTACGCTGTGCAGAATTTACCTGCGATCGCGCTGCGCTACTTGCCACTCAAAACCCCAAAGTTGTGATGTCGGTACTGATGAAACTCGCTGGCGGTTCCCCAACCCTTGCACCGCAACTAAATCTCGATGCCTTTATCGCTCAAGCTAGAGCCTATGATGCTGTGAGTGAGACAGAACTCGGTGAAATGCTTAAATCTACACAGACTTCTCAGCTAACGCATCCCGTCCCAGTTCTACGCGCACGAGAAATTGATCGTTGGGCGAGTTCTCAAACTTATCAATCCTTGTTACAGCAGCAGCAATTTGGTTATAATAATAAGGTTGCCCCAGACAAGGGCGGATGGCGGAATTGGTAGACGCACCACACTCAAAATGTGGCGACCTTACGGTCGTGGGAGTTCGAGTCTCCCCCCGCCCACTGTAGTTGAGAGGCAACGACCATGACACAGCGACTCAAGCGCTGGGAATCTCCTCGCCGTCAGGGGAGAAACGATAAAGGAAAAGGTGGCTCCGCAAGACAGCGACAGCTGAAGAAGCAAACTCAGATGCTGCGTAAGAAGCTCAAAGAGAGCCAACCAGAAGACAACCAGAAGAATAAAGGGGAAGAGACTTCAATTCTCTCCCCTTATTTTTTTGCTTTCATTGTCTAATAAAGTTTCTCTTCGAGATCAAAATGGAGCTTAATCAGCGGTATACCACTGCTGAGTTCAGCCTTTAACGGATTGCCACCAAAATCCGATCATCCCAACGTTGCCAGATGGTCTCAACCTCGCGAAAACCAGCTTCTTGCAGTGCTGCTACGTGAATTGCCAGCGTCGGTTCATTTTCGGTAGCTCTTGGTGCAAATCGGCGTTGTCGTTCTTCGAGTAATGCTTTGAAATCTGGTTCGTCTGCGATCGCCTGCCACCAGCGTTTCCAGTCTTCTTGATTGTTCTCGATAAACGCCTGCTGTTCCTGTTGCACCTGTACCCTTTTTGCCAAACGGTTGAACGTCTCTAGATGTGGCGGAAAGTAGAGATGATCGCCATTGAGAAACACACCACCAGGACGTACCAGTTGTCCAAGCTGCTGATACAGCTTTACTAGTCGATCGCTTGGTAGCCAATGCAGAGCTGTTGTGCTTAAAACAGCATCAACCTGAGTGTCACCCAGCAACTTTACCCAATCCTCCTGCGTCAAGTCTGCTTCGACCCAGCGTAGGCGATCGCCGATTGTCCCCAATGCCCCTTGACCAATGGCTAACAGAACGGGATCATAATCAACGCCGATACAACGGGCATGGGGAAATCGCTGTAACAACCGCTGACTAATTGCACCCGGACCACACGCCAGATCTAGCGCGGTAAACGATTCTGGCATCGTCAGCGCCAATGCATTGAGCATGACTTGAAACCGTTCTTCTCGTAAGGGCAGATAACCACTCTGCTGAGCATCCCAGCGATGAAGCCAGTGTTGCCAGTTAACTTGAGATTGAAGATTGCTCATAGGAATTAGGAAGCAGATTAGATGGAAAGGATTTGCGATCGCTTGGGTGGGACGGGAGTTGTGCTGCGATTAGCTGCTGAGAATAGGGATGGCTCAACTGATTGAGATTGACAGTATCGAGCGATTCGACAATCTCACCCGATTGCATCACGGCAATGGCATCAGCCAGGTAAGCAACGGCAGTTAAATCGTGGGTAATAAACAGATAGGACAGGCTAAATTGTTGCTTGAGCTGGAGCAGTAAATCAAGAATTTGCGCCTGAATGGACATATCCAGACTGGCAACGGGTTCATCTAGCACAATCAGCTTGGGCTTGAGTGCGATCGCTCTGGCAATGCTGACACGCTGCAACTGTCCGCCACTGAATTGATGGGGATATTTGTTTGCATCACTCGCTGTTAAACCAACCGTTTCTAGGAGATGCATGACTTGCTGAGCAACCTCTGAGTTGGTGAGGTTGAGGTAATTTCGCATCGGTTCACTAATGATGTCTTGAGCCTTCAGCCGGGGATTAACTGCACTAAAACTATCTTGAAAAACGACCTGCATGTTTTGCCGCACCCGATACCACTCTCGGAGTGAAAGGTGTCCCAGTTCCTCTCCTTGAAACCAAATTTCGCCTGCGTCTGGTCGCTCTAACCCCAACACGAGTCGCCCCAAGGTGCTTTTTCCGGCTCCGCTCGCTCCGACGATACCCAGACAAGTGCCAGGCTGAATGTTGATCGAAACCTCTCGAAGTGCCTGAATGATTTGCCGCTTGCCACCCCAGCCCATTCTGAGTTGATAGGTTTTTGTCAAATGACGCACCGACAAAATCATCGCCCTCCCTCCCTACGATGACTTAAGCGAGCGGCAAAGAGCGATCGCGTGTAAGGGTGTTGTGGCTGATCGAAAAGTTGAGCAACAGGAGACTGTTCAACGAATTCACCGTTGTACATCACCGCCACGTCATCCGCCAGTTGAGCAATCACACCCAAGTCATGCGTCACTAACAGAATCGCGCAGTGGGTTTGCTGCTGAAGCTGATCTAATAACTGTAGGATTTGCATTTGCGTAATCACATCCAGAGCCGTAGTGGGTTCATCCGCAATCAACACTTTGGGCTGGAGTGCCAGCGCGATCGCAATCATCACCCGTTGCAACATACCGCCACTCAGTTGAAACGGAAATTGCTGCAAGAGCTGTTGCGGTCGTGTTAACCCGACGGCTGCCAGATGCTCTGTAGCGACTGATCGAGCAGTCGAGCGAGTCAAGGTCTGATGGGAATGCAGCGTGTCAACAAACTGCTGTCCAATCGAAGCGATCGGATTGAAAAAGCTAGCCGGATTTTGCAAAATCATGCCAATTTGCCGCCCCCGAACCTGCCGCATCTCGGCTTCATTCAGTCGAGTAATTTCTGTTCCTGCAAGCTGGATGCTGCCTCGAATAATTGCCGATCTGAATAATCTTAGAATAGACAGACAGGTTGCACTCTTGCCGCAACCGCTTTCACCAATAATGCCCAACACTTTTCCTTGCTGGAGGTGAAAGCTAACACCGCGCACGATTTCGCGATCGCTTACGTCCCGCCTTCGGCGATTGCTGCGTCGTTCGGGTAGCACAGTCCGCAGATGATTCACGCTCAGCAAGGCTTCAACCATTTTGCAATTTTGAGGTGAGGGTTTCCACTTGCACCCGCCGTTCAGTGCGCGGATCGAGCGCATCCCGCAAGGCATCACCCACAAAATTAAACGACAGACTGACGATGAAAATCATTAATCCTGGGTAGAACATGAGTGAGGGAACTCGGCGGAAAAAATCGCGTCCGTCATTTAGCATTGCCCCCCATTCTGCTGTAGGCGGCTGAATGCCCAGTCCGAGAAATGACAAGCCAGCAATATGCAGAATTATGTGGCTCAAGTCGAGGGAAGCCAGAATTGCCAGTTCTGCCAGTGTGTAAGGCACAATATGCCGCAGCATCAGCGGTAACCGTTGGGTGCCAGAAACAATGGCAGCTTTAACAAAATCGCTTTCTTTAACGCTGAGAACGCGGCTTCGCACAATTCGGGCATACCAAGCCCAATGTGATGCCACCAATGCCAACACGAGGTTGAACAGCCCACCACCCAAAATGCCAGCAACTGCCAGCGACAGAATCAGACTGGGAAACGCTAGAAAGACATCGCAGATTCGCATCAGCAAGGTATCGACTTTGCCGCCCACATAGCCTGAAACCATGCCAACGACAAGGCTAATTGCTGTTGTTAATGCCACCACCATCAGGGCAACAGATAACGATACTCGCGATCCATAGATCAACCGGGATAAGATGCATCGTCCCAGATGATCAGTTCCCAGGGGATAGGTGAAACTCGCAGGTTGCAGCTTCTGCATCAGATCGACCTGTAAGGGGTCATGGGGGGCAATCACTGGCGCAAATAAAGCCATGAGTAGAATCACGACGATCAGACTTAACCCAATCCAAGCAATTTTGTGCTGTAGTAATTGACGCAGTAGAGACATCAATGTTTTCTCCGGTTAGTCTTCCTGTTTACCCAAACGAATGCGTGGATCGAGATAGGTGTAAGTTAAATCGATCATCAAATTAATGCACACAAATAGCATGGCAGTTAAGCAAACATAGCACTGCACAACGGGATAATCGCGATTCAGAATTGACTCAACGGCGAAGCGTCCCAATCCTGGTAGTGCAAACACATTTTCAACAATGACGGTGCCTGATAGGAGTTGAGCAATACTCAACCCGAAAACCGTGACAACGGGCAGGATGGCATTCTTCAGCACATAACGACTGACGATCAACCGTTCCAGTAACCCTCTGGCTCTGGCATACAGCACATAGTTTTGACTTAAACTGTCGAGCATACTGCTTCGCAACAGACGGGCATAGATGGCAGCGGGAGTCCAGGCTAAGGTAATGGCAGGCAAAATCCAGTCTGCAAGTGAGCCACGACTCGTCACCGAAAACCAGCCCAGCTTGTAGCTGAACAAATAGAGCAGCAAAAATCCGAGCCAGAAATTTGGCATGGCTGTCCCGGTATAGGTAAATAGGCGACTGGCTTGATCGAACCAACTGTCTCGATACAGGGCTGCTAAAATACCCATCGGTAAACCGATGACTAAAATCAGGGCGGCGGCACAGGTTGTGAGCATCAATGTGGTCGGAGCGTAGTACAACACTGATTGCAGCACGGGTTCATCCGTGACAAACGATCGCCCAAAGTCAAGATGCAGTACTCGCCAGAGCCAGCTTAGATATTGCACTACTAGAGGGCGATCGAGTCCCAGCTTTTCACGCATAGCAGCGATCGCTTCTGGGGTAGTTGGTACATTCATCGAGCGCAGCACAACCGTTGCCGGATCGCTTGGCATCAGTTGAATTAACAAGAATGTGACTAACGAAATGCCGAATAGTACAGGAACAAGTTGTAAGACTCGCTGGAAAACATAGTGCTGTGTCAGTCGCTTCAAGAGAGTTTCACCCATTCCTTAAGATTTACTCAGCTTACTCAGTGGCACTTGATTTGCCTGCGGCATAAATTCAAATCCACTCAGGTTTTTATGCAGAACCGCAATGTTGGTTGAGTAGGAAATGGGCAGGTAAACCGCCTGTTCGTGCAGGCTAGTGAGAATATCGCGATAGAGCTGTTGACGCGCCGTTTCATCAGTGGAGAGTAGCACCTTGCCAATGTTTTGATCGATTTCTGCTTTCATCGGCAGTCCTGATTGAGCTTCGTAGTCAGCGTGCGAGGGTTTTCGCATCGAAGACACCATCGCTTGAGGTTCGTAGGGCGGTCCCCAAGTGTCGTTGAAGATTAAGTTAAACTCACCGCTAGTTTGGCGATCAGACCAGGACTGTTCTTCTTCTCCCAGTAACTTTAGATCTATGCCGACAGCTTTTAGATCGGCTTGAATGGCTTCTGCGATCGCCTTATCCACATTGTTTTTGCCACTAAAGGACAAATCAAGCGTCAACGGCTGCCCGTCTTTTTGGCGAATACTCTGTCCAGTGGGTTGCTGCATCCCGCTTCATTCAACAGGGCTTTTGCTCGCTCCACATCATAGGCATAGGGTTGCAGTCCGATATTGGCGTAGGGGACTTCTGTTGAAAAGTAGGTATCGGCTTTCTTTTCTGTACCGTAGAAAATCGCGGAGATAATCGCATCTTTATTGACGCTATGTTGAATTGCCTGTCGTACTTTCAGGTCTTGTGTCGCTCCGCGAGCAGAATTAATAGCGATCGCACGGGTATTTAGCGGCTGCGAGACTTGTGCCGTATATTGCCCTGAATCGCGCATCTGTTTAAACGAATCGAGGTTAATTTCGCCGTTGCCATAAACCAAATCAAGCTCCCCTTTCTCAAACGCCAGCACTCGCGTCTCCCCATCTGGAATCACCTTGACGGTAATTTGTTCGATTGTTGGTTTTTCACCCCAATAGGTTTCGTTGCGTTTGAAAACCGCCTGATTGTCCTTTTGGTAGTTAGCGAGTGTCCAGGGTCCAGTCCCAATCGGGGCTTTGATGCCCTTTGCGGTCGTGCCGCTGTCGGGAAACGCCGCCGGGGATAAAAAGCGGACTGGACGAATCAACGTCAATTCCTGTAATGCTGGATAATAGGGAGTCTTCAGATACAACTTCAGAACCGAATCGCCTTGGGCTTCAACCCGATCAATCGCATCAATTAATCCCAACCACTCATGCTCTTGGCGATTCTGCAACACCTGATCAAAATTCGCTTTTGCGGCGGTCGCATTAAAGGGTGTACCGTCAGAGAAATTGACCCCCTGCCGCAGTTGAAACGTGATCAACTTACCATCTGGAGCAACGTCCCAGCTTTCTGCCAATCCGGGCCGAATCTTACCCCCGCGACTGTAGTTGACCAATGGCTCAAAAATCATATCTTGAGCGAACATTTGGCTGGGATCATACATATGTGGATTCAGCGGTCCCACATCTTGCGACCAGGAAAAAGTCAGTTCCGAACGTTTGGGGGCTGCTGCTTGCTGCTGCACACAGCTTGGTAGAACAATAACCACTACGGCAGCGATCGCAATCAGCACATAAGTAAAGAACTTTTTCATCGGTGAAGCCTGAAAACAAAGAGTGGGAGCCTCTATAACCCTGCCCCGCATTAATGATTATCATTTCTACGGCTAAGTCACAATGCAGGCAGGGGGGATATTCAGCTACTCTTAAACTTGTTTTCCAATTTCGATTATCTGTCCAGTTGGAAATGACTTATTCAAAACCTATCTAGGTCTGCTGTGAGAGTTTCAGCCCAAAAACTCCAATAGTTTTCAGACAGACACTAGTTGATCAGGTCGTTGCCAAATCAAAAACTTATTTATTAGCTAAATTTTGTCCGGGTCGAAATCATAGCAAGTGCCTCAAGTGAAGCAACTCTTCAGCACTCAGCTAATTTTTGAAAAAATTTGCTTCAATTTGAATAAATAGGGGTGTGACACTTTAAGGTGCCGAAGGTGGGTTTAAACGCAACTGAGTATTAAGAAGCATCGTCCATGCCAAGGACTGAATCTTCTAGTGCCCGTTCGACATCACCTAATTCTTTTTGAGTAGATACGTCAAGTTCTTTGTCATCGTCCGAGTTGGCACTTCTCTCGTACTGTTCAACTACTTCATCGACAGCTTCTTTATTCAATGTCGGGTCGCTAGCGACAGAGGCAGCTTCCTGGTCTTGTTGTCTTGCTTTGTCCTGTGTCATTGCTCAACTCCTGACAGTGTTTTTGGCTTCTCGTCTTAGAATCGCTCCAATTTAGTCAAATGAACATCTATCTGTAGTCACTGTTAAAGGCAGAGCAAGCGCGGAATGGAAAACATTACTGCAAGGTAAACTGTTGAAAGCGGCTTGTAACCTCTAGCCCTCAATTGTTAAAGACAGTGCGCTATGCCTACATTTTTATTAGAAGTTGGTACAGAAGAATTACCTGCAAGCTTTGTCGATGATGCGATCGCACAATGGCAATCGCGCCTTCCCAAATCCCTCAATGAGCAATTCCTTACACAGTCGGCAATTGAGGTTTACGGAACACCCCGCCGCCTTGCCCTCCTGATTAAAGGGCTACCCGCGCAGCAACCTGATCGGGAAGAAGAAGTAAAAGGGCCACCTGCAAAGGCAGCATTCAAAGATGGTCAACCCACACAAGCAGCCGTTGGGTTTGCTCGTAAGCAAGGGGTAGAATTGGATGCCCTGGAAGTAAGAGATACAGACAAAGGAGAATTTGTCTTTGTTCTCAAAAAAACTGCGGGTCGTCCAGCAACCGAAATTTTAACCGAACTGATTCCTCAATGGATTTCCGGGTTGGAAGGAAAGCGGTTTATGCGCTGGGCAAATGGAGACTTCAGGTTTTCCCGACCGATTCGCTGGTTGGTGGCACTGATCGATGATGCTGTGTTGCCAGTTGAGTTGATCAGTGGTGCAGAGATAATTAAAAGCGATCGCATTTCCCGTGGGCATCGCATCTTACATCCAGAACCGATTCACATTCCTCAGGCATTGGATTATGTACAGTCTCTCCACTCTGGCTTTATTGCTGTAGACCCCTCAGAGCGTAGAAGTAACATTCAATCACAAGTGAAGGCAGCCGCTCAAGAGTTGTCTGGTCAGGCACCACTGTATGAGGAATTGTTCGCAGAAGTGACTCACTTAGTGGAATGGCCAACAGCCGTTGTCGGGAAATTTGACCCAGAGTTCTTGAGTCTACCATCAGAGGTCATTACAGAAGTAATGGTGACTCACCAGCGCTACTTCCCTGTGTTCAAGAACGAAGAAAACGGCGAATTACTCCCTTACTTCATTACCATTTCTAACGGTGACCCTGCTAAATCAGAGATTATTGCAGCAGGAAACGAGCGGGTTATTAAAGCTCGATTAGCAGATGGTCAATATTTCTACAAAACCGACTTAGCCTCACCTCTAGCTAGCTACTTACCCAAGTTAGAGAAAGTGACATTTCAGGACGAGTTGGGTTCAGTGCGCCAGAAGGTAGAGCGCATTGAGAAAATTGCAGGTCAAATTGCTGACCAATTACAAGTATCCGCTTCAGAGCGTACTGATATTTTACGGGCGGCTTTGCTTTGTAAAGCTGACCTCGTTACCCAGATGGTCTACGAGTTTCCTGAATTGCAAGGGGTAATGGGTTCCAAATATGCAGCAGTTAGTGGAGAATCAGAGGCAGTAGCAACAGCAATTTTTGAGCATTATTTACCCAAAGGAGCGGGGGATAAGCTACCTCAAACACTGACAGGTCGAGTTGTAGGATTAGCTGACCGTCTGGATACTTTGGTGAGTATCTTCGGACTGGGGATGCTACCAACAGGCTCCTCTGACCCTTTCGCTTTGCGTCGTGCCGCGAATGCGGTGATTAATATTACTTGGGATGCTGACTTACCTATCAACTTACAGCAGTTATTAACCCAAGTTGCGGCAGATTTTATCGCCACCTTTTCTAAACAAGAGTCACCCGTTGCTGCTTTAGAAGAATTTTTCTTGCAACGCATTCGCACACTGCTACAAGAAGAACGCCGTATTGACTATGACTTGGTAAATGCAGTTCTGGGAGAGAATGATGCTGAATATACGGAACGGGCACTCAAAGATTTGTTGGATGTACGCGATCGCGCCTTGTTCCTCCAGTCCATCCGTAATAACAGTAAGCTAGAAGAAATTTACGAAACCGTTAACCGTTCTACCCGTTTAGCCGCTCAAGGGGATTTGGATACTACCCGGTTAGAACCCAGTTCTCTGGTGAATCCAGAATTATTCCAAAAGTCTTCAGAACAAGCCTTCTACGATGCCCTTGTAAAATTAGTTCCGCAGACTCAGGCGGCTCAACAACAGCGGAATTACCAACAACTGGTAGACGCTTTAGCAAATATTGCTCCTACAGTTAGCACCTTCTTTGATGGCGCTGACAGTGTTTTGGTAATAGACCCCGATCCAGAAATCCGACGTAATCGTTTAAATCTATTAGGGTTACTGCGGAATCATGCGCGTGTACTGGCTGATTTTGGCGCGATCGTGAAAAGTTAGAGTTATAGCGGTTCTCATATGGATGAGGTACAAATTTCTGGGTTTTTGGGAATGGGGAATTGGGAATGGGGAATTGGGAATGGGGAATTGGGAATTGGGAATTGGGAATTGGGAATTGGCAATGGCATGGTTCCCTGGATAGTATGGGGGATGCTCAACCAGGGACTTCTGCCTTTTAATTTATGCCCAATGCTCAGGTAATTGGTTTAGGACGCTCCGGAATCGCCGCCGCACGTCTCCTTCAGCAGGAAGGTTGGGAGGTGATACTGAGTGACCGCAATACCTCCGAAACCCTACACCAACAACAACAGGAACTTTTAAGTCAAGGTATTACCGTCAAGCTAGGTTATTCCTTGGCGCTAAACGACTCAGACTTACCGCAACTCATTGTCGTCAGCCCCGGTGTTCCTTGGGATATTCCTGTATTGGTTGAAGCGAGAAACCGAGGTATCGATACGATTGGTGAGATGGAACTGGCTTGGCGACATCTCCAATCGATTCCTTGGGTAGGTATCACTGGCACGAATGGCAAAACCACAACGACTGCCTTGATTGCGGCAATTTTCCAAACGGCTGGATTTCAGGCTCCTGCTTGCGGCAACATTGGCTATGCTGCGTGTGAAGTTGCTTTGTCAGTTTCTACTCCCCCAACCCCTTACCAAGGAGGGGCAAAGGCAGAGTTGGACAAGGGACAACAAACAAATGTGGATTGGGTAATTGCGGAGGTTAGTAGTTATCAAATTGAATCTTCGCGTGACCTTGCACCTCAGATTGGTGTTTGGACAACATTTACACCCGACCACCTTAGCCGTCATCAGACACTAGAAAATTACTACGACATCAAAGCCAAACTCTTAAAGCGATCGCATAACCAAGTCTTCAACGGTGATGACCCTTATCTACGCAATATGGGTATTAATCACTGGCCTGATGCTTATTGGACTAGTGTAAAAGGCAAAGAGTATTTATTAGGCGATCCACAACGGGGAATCTACATCGAAGATGGCTGGGTAATCGCCCAGAATGAGCCAATTGTGCAGACAGCATCTCTGCGGATGGTGGGCGAACACAATCAGCAGAATTTGTTGATGGCAGTCGCCACCGCACGGTTAGCAGGTATTGAGAAAGAGGCAATCCAAAAAGCGATCGCAAATTTCCCCGGTGTTCCCCATCGCCTCGAACATATCATCACTCTTGCGGGAATTGACTTCATCAATGACAGTAAAGCCACTAACTACGATGCCGCAGAGGTTGGATTAGCCTCGGTTGCAACGCCTACTATCCTAATTGCGGGTGGTGAAGCGAAAGCGGGTGATGATACCCGTTGGATTGAAGCAATTCAAGCAAAAGCGGCGGCTGTCTTACTCATCGGTGATGCTGCGACTGCCTTTGCCGAACGTTTGAAGCAAGCTGGTTATGATCGATACGAGATTGTCGAAACAATGGTGCTGGCTGTGCCGAGGGCGGCTGAACTTGCCCAACAGTATGATGCCCGTGTGGTTCTACTTTCACCCGCTTGCGCGAGTTTCGACCAGTATCAAAGCTTTGAGCATCGGGGCGATGATTTCCGTCAATTGTGCCAGCAGTTGCTGCATTAGTGCGATCGCTCGTCTTTAGTTAACACTCTCATCTCAGAGGAAGTCAATGGGTGCTATGGTTTCGGTCATTTAGACGTGGCATAAAAATGTTATTTGTTGTTGGTTATTGGTTATTTATATAATTCTTTAACAAACAACAAACAACATTCATCGCTCTAATCACCGCCGGAAATCCTGCAGACAGATGTTTCCTTGCTTTGAAGTTGATAGATTGAAGCTATATCTAGAAAATAGAAATAACAGAGAGACTGAAGCTTTGCACGCTTAGGGCATTGAAACAGGATCGGAGAATCTGGAACCTTAACAAAAGAATGATACGAACTGACCGAGAAAACCTTGGCTATAGCGCCGCTGTCATAGGCATTATGGTAGCACTGATACTGTTATGGTCAGGGGTGTCGCAAGATCTCTTAGCTGGGAACGGTTTTATTCCCCACGGGCATTGCTACCTGTGGAAACCAGGGTTAGTCTGGCTCCATGCTGCCTCAGATTCTCTAATCGCCCTGGCTTACGTCGCCATTTCAGCCACGCTTGCCTACTTGGTTCATAAAACTCGTAAAGAAATCCCATTTCATTGGATGTTCCTTGCCTTTGGTTCTTTCATCGTTGCCTGTGCTAGTACCCATTTTATGGATGTCTGGACATTGTGGCGACCCGTCTATTGGCTATCAGGAGGACTGAAAGCGCTGACTGCTGTAGCATCCATAACCACAGCGATCGCTTTACCGCCATTAGTACCAAAGGCGCTGGCACTGATTCAAGAAGCCAAGCTCTCTGAAGAACGCCGCTTGCACTTGGAGACAGCAAACCAAGAGTTGGAGACACTCTACGGCAAGCTAAAGGAACTTGACCAACTCAAAACTCAATTCTTCGCCAATGTCAGCCATGAGCTACGGACTCCCCTAGCTCTAATCTTAGGATCGACTGAGAAGCTGCTGACAGCAGGAGGACTACACGAGGAGCAACGTCACGACCTGGAAGTGGTAGACCGTAACGCCCGCCTCCTCCTCAAACAGGTTAATGACCTGCTTGATGTCTCCAAACTGGAGGCAGGGAAGATGGACATCGACTACGTTGAAGTTGACTTGGCGCAACTAGTACGCCTGACGGCTGCTAACTTCGACGGATTGGCACCAGAGCGTCAAATATCCTTTGCCATTGAGACACCAGAGTCTGTCTTTGCACAGGTCGATGCCCACAAGGTGCAGCGCGTCCTCTTAAACCTCCTCTCCAATGCCTTTAAGTTCACTCCCCAAGGTGGGCGTATCCACTGCGTCTTGTCTAGCCATCCCAACCCGACTGATCAATTAAAAGAGGGTGCTGTAGTTGAGCGTGCCGTAATTGCAATCTCTGATAGTGGTCCAGGAGTGCCGAACGAGCTACGGGAAAAGATTTTCGAGCGCTTCAGCCAAGGGGATGGAGGGTCTACTCGTCGCTTTGGTGGTACTGGGTTAGGGTTAGCGATTGTCAAAGAATTTGTGGAGCTACATGGCGGCACAATCAGAGTTAGTGATGCTCTAGGCGGGGGAGCTATCTTTACAGTCGAGCTACCGCTCGTTGCTCCGCCAGAGTCGAGAGTGTCTAAGACGGGAGGCGAACCGAGTAATGCGGAAGAAATCGCTCTTCCCGTGCTGGAGCAACTACGCACTTCTAGTCAGAAGATTGGCACAACTTCGGAGCCGGAGGCGGGGAAACCGTTGGTACTGGTGATCGAAGACAATCCAGAAATGAATCAGTTCGTTGAACAAACCTTAGCAACTGAATATCGCACTGCTACTAGCTTTAATGGTCAGGAGGGTTTGGAGAATGCGATCGCACTGCATCCCGATCTCATCCTCAGCGACGTGATGATGCCCCAAATGAGTGGCGACAAGTTAGTGCAGCAGCTACGAACTCACCCCGAACTGGATACTACCCCAATTATTCTTCTTACCGCTAAGGCAGATGACCAACTAAGAGTGCAGCTTTTGCGCTCTGGCGCTCAGGACTACCTGATGAAACCTTTCTCGATTGAGGAGCTACGAGCGCGAGTTGGTAACCTGATTGCGATCAAGCGGGTTCGAGATTTATTGCAACAGGAGTTAGACAGCCAAAATCAAGATTTGGAAGTATTGGCACAGGAAGTCACCCTCGGCAGGAGGGAGTTACAAATCGCCCTAGAAACCTTACAGGAGCAGACACAGGAATTAGAGGAAGCGAACCGCTTGAAGGATGAGTTTTTAGCTATTGTCTCTCACGAACTGCGTACTCCCCTCAACGCTGTCCTTTTAGGCGCTCAAATCTTGCGTAACCGCAAGCCGAATGAATCAACAAAAGCTCGTGCCCTTGAGACAATCGAGCGCAATGCTAAGTTACAAATACAACTCGTTGAAAATCTCTTAGATATCTCACGTCTGCTTCGAGGAAAGCTCCTCCTGGATAAGCATCCAGTTGCGCTTAAACCCATTATTGAAGCCGCTGTTAGTACTGTGCAGACAGCGAGTGAGGCGAAAGCGATTCAACTTGAGTCTTTCCTTGATACCTCAGTCGGTTTGGTTTCCGGACAGCCAGACCGTTTGCAACAGATTGTTGAAAGTTTATTAACTAATGCAATTAAATTTACTGCAAAAGGTGGGCGAGTTGATATTCGACTTGAGTGCCAAAATGATCAGGCTCGGATTCAGGTCAACGATACAGGTATTGGTATCAGTGCTGAGTTTCTACCTCATGTTTTTGATTACTTCCGTCAAGGAGATAGTTCAAGGACAAGAACGCATGGTGGATTAGGGCTGGGCTTAGCAATTGTACGGCAATTGGTACAACTCCATGATGGGAAAATCCAAGTAGAAAGTCCCGGAGTTGGACAAGGCGCAACATTTACAGTTACTCTCCCCCTAACAGTTACGCCCAAGCCAATCCGCTATCTTGGCTGAATCAGCAGGTCAAGCCATTGCTTGCTCAAAACGCTTGTTCACTTCATTCCAGTTAACAACATTCCACCAAGCGTTTAAATAATCAGCCCGTTTGTTTTGGTATTTCAAGTAATAGGCGTGTTCCCAAACATCGTTGCCCATAATTGGAAAACTACCCTCCATCAATGGGCTATCTTGGTTTTGTGTACTGGTTACGGCTAGCTTGCCATCTTGAGTACGAACGAGCCAAGCCCAACCACTACCAAAACGTTTGGCTCCAGCATCATTAAATTGCTTTTTGAACTCATCAAAACTACCAAAGTTCGATTGAATTGCTGTTGCGATCGCACCTGTTGGTTCTCCACCACCATTGGAACTCATGATTTCCCAAAACATTGTGTGGTTGATATGACCGCCACCATTGTTGCGTATCGTTGTCCGAATATCTTCGGGTATGGAATTGAGGTCACTAATTAATTGTTCTACACTCTTGCTTTTTAAGTCCGGGTACTTATTTACCGCATCATTCAAGTTTTTGACATAAGCTGCATGGTGCCGATCATGGTGGAACTGCATTGTCGCTGCATCAATGTGCGGTTCCAGAGCACTGTAATCATAGGGTAGAGGTGGCAGTTGGAAGGTATCACCCGTTTGATTTTGCTTTGTGCCTCCAAGGGATTTCAAAAGCGGTTGAGCGACAGAGGGTAATGTTCCTAAAGCTGCTGCCCCTGTAGTGGCACCTAGTAAAAGTAGAAAATTGCGACGATTAAGAGCCATAAGAAGTTAAAACTTGACAGGGTTAGTTTCAAGTTTTACATATTCCTTTCCCGCAGCTCCCCGACTTCTCTGATTAGATGCAGCAATCAAGGTTTCAACAAAGAAGTCGGCCATCTGAATAGCTGAGTCTTTGAAGCTTTATCACCCCTGGACTGGTAGTCTTAGCTCAAGAACACTTGGGAATGAGTCTACATGAGCGAACTACAAGCATTGATTTTTGACGTTGATGGAACGTTAGCAGATACTGAACGGGATGGTCACCGAGTTGCTTTTAATCGTGCTTTTGCTGAAGCGGGGTTAGATTGGGACTGGACAACCTCGTTGTATGGTGAATTACTAGCAATCACAGGTGGTAAGGAACGCATTCGCTTTTACTTGGAGCAGTATCTACCCGATTTTGAGCCAGCTACAGATTTAGATAGCTTTATCGCTAACCTACACGCGGCTAAGAGTAAGTATTATCACTCAGTATTAGCGGAAGGAGCAATTCCCTTACGTCCTGGCGTGGAACGATTGCTCAAAGAAGCGCGTGAGCAAGATGTGCGTTTAGCGATCGCAACAACAACTACCCCGTCGAATGTCACTACGTTATTAGAACAGACGCTTGGTTCAGATAGCCCATCTTGGTTTGAAGTCATTGCGGCTGGTGACATCGTGCCTGCAAAAAAGCCCGCCCCAGATATTTATCAATATGCGTTGCAGGAGATGAACCTACAAGCACAGGACTGCCTTGCTTTTGAGGATTCGCACCACGGTTTGACATCGGCTTCTCAAATAGGATTAAAAACAGTTGTTACCGTCAACGATTACACGCAAGACCAAGATTTTACTGGGGCAATACTGGTGTTAAGTGATTTCGGAGAACCGAATCAACCTTTTAAAGTTCTTGCTGGTGATGCTGGAGATAAAAGTTATCTAGACATGGCACTCGCGCATCGCTTGCTCACTAGCCAAGGCTAAGAGAATAAAAGCCTGTTCCCTTCTGCCTTCTGCCTTCCTCCAACGACAAATATTAATGCCGACCTACTTACGTGCTTAGCAAGTGTGCTAAAGTACCAAAATCTAATCGGTTCTTGTGGGGGTCAGCCACCAGAGGTAACGGGGAAAGCTCGGTGTAAATCCGGCGCTGTACCGCAGCTGTAATTAGTTCACAGATTGTGAACAAGAAAGCCAGAATGCCCACCGATATGGTTATAACTTCTGATGTGCGAGATACACTATCGAGGTAAAACATGAAAAACGCTTCAATCAGCACTCTTGGTTCCTTACGGCAGCAGACAATTCGTGTTACGTTGTCCTTGCCTGTGCAAGCCACGCTTTACACGTCCTTGTGCGCCCTGACACTCTGGACTGTCTACTTCTCTACTTATCCGGCTGTCCACAATCAAATGCATTCGGTGCGCCACCATACCCTGATGGTTGGTTGCCACTAGAACGTTGCACAATCCTGGAAAAAGGGCGTGAGAATTTCTCTACAGAATCTTCTCGCGTCTTTCCCAATCTCCACTCTCTTTAAGGTGCAACACCATCACTACTCGTCCCAGCCCGGAGTTTGTTCCGAGTCCAAAATTTAGAATGTCAAAATTCAAGATAGCTGCTCTCGTCAGTACTATTTGCCTGATGGGTGTAGTTTTCTATTCCTCAGTGGTCTCTTCCCAGACTCCACAACCGACTGTTCGTCTGAGTACAGAGCCACCACTCAGCGAAATCTTACCCTTTGAAGCAGAGGCAACGGTGCTGTCGTCTCCGGTGAGATTAACGTTGCAAGCTGTAGATGCTGCTGGTAAACGATTGGAGAATGCCAAAATTCGCTTGCAAATTCTCACCCCACCCCACAATCCTTGGTTTCCTACAGATTTTCCAATTGTTGAGGGAACAGAGTTACTCGATATTGAGGGAGTGGCTGCCAAGGGTGAGTTGGAAATCCAGCAAATGTTACCGATTCGGGGGAATTACCAACTGTTGGTAAGCGTTAACCCAATTACAGCAAATGCTTTTGCACCAATTCAGCAAACACTAACGCTATCGGTGCCGGAAAATTGGGTTAAATACCGAAACTTTGGTATTTTAGCGGTGATTTTGCTAGCGGTAGGACTTGGTGGGGGGTTGGTGCTAGGAGGAAAGCAAGACATCCAGCCTGGGGAAATTGCGCCTGAACGAGTGCGACTGTTGTTGAGTGGAGCAATTGTTGTTGCGATCGCATCCTTACTCATTATTAACATCACGGCTGAACGCGCAGATTCTCATACTCAGGGGCATTCTTCCCAAAAGATAGAACCATCCGTTGTTCAGTCTCAGGCAGTTAAAGCAGAGATAATGGGGGATGTCAGTGCAACTGTTGGTCAACCTGCAAAGCTGGCTGTCCAAGTCTCCGACCCTACAACAGGTCAACCTGCAACAGATGTGCTGTTGAAGATCAAAACGACTCCTGCTGAAGATGAATGGGTTGCATTTGCCTACGGGGGAGTACCTGATGCCAAAGGTCAATTGACGTGGGAGCAACAGTTTTTTGATGGCGCACCCCACAAGGTTGAAGTAGAAATTTTGCCTCAACCTCAAGCAAGACGGCAATTTTCACCATTGCGAATTGCACAAAACATTGATGTCGAGGGAGTAGCGCCTCCCCTACACAGCCGATTAATTGTCTTGGCTTACTTTACAAGCCTCATTGTTCTGGGTTTGGTGATTGGATTGAGACTCAGAAACCGTTTAGTTTGGTAGTACTAAAGATTGATGAATACACAACACGTTTTATTGGTTTGCAAAGCCTGTGCAACCGTTCGCATAGAAGGAGAACCACAAGGGAAAAGCGGTGGTCAGCAATTACTAGAACAGTTACAGGACCTTCACTCTGATTGGGAACTTCGAGATGACTTCCAAATTCAGGAAGTTGATTGTATGAGTGCTTGCAGTCATTCCTGTGCTATTTCTTTTGTGGCTCCTAACAAATACACTTACCTATTTGGTGACTTGCCAGCACAAAGCTGTGCAAAAGCAGTGTTAGATTGCGCCAAACTCTATTTTGCGAATCCCGGCGGGTATCTTGCCTGGGCAGACCGTCCGAAAGCTCTGAAAAATGGAATTATTGCACGGATTCCGCCTGTTGCTTAATCCCAAGAAGGCAAAAGGTAAAAACGTTATTTTTACACTAGGGAGGTACACGCAAAAAGACTCTTCTAACGACTTACAGAGGTAGAGGGATGCAACTAGAAGACTATTTTGAGTTTTTAGACCCAGATGATATTCGGCTGAAAGGGCATCGCATTGGCATTGATAATGTGATTGACGCAACGGATATTGGTAACAGACAACCGTAAAAGTATTCCTGGACATCTAGAAGCACACTGGGCAGCAGGTCGGCATATGTGGGGACTTCTTTGGTTGCGTCCAAGTGCTACGCTAAGCAGTTGGGCAGAAGCCCTTTTTCTGATTTGGGAGGCTTCTGAGACGGAAGAATTGCTCGATAAGGTAGATTGGATTCCATTTTAGGTAATTAATTGCCTGGGAGAAACTCATTAGCTGTAGACAGCGCAGAGCGCCTCGCGATTTTACCCTCTTATTTCAAAAGTGCGATCGCCTCTTCTTGATACATCACTTTTTAATCAACTGTTTCACTGCCTCAACTAATTAAAATCTAAGGTTTATTGGAGTTTTTTATGGGTGCTAAAATTCCCGTTACAGTTGTTACTGGTTTTCTTGGTAGCGGTAAAACAACATTACTTCGCCACTTACTACAAAACAATCAAGGACGACGAATTGCTGTTATCGTGAATGAGTTTGGTGAAGTCGGGATTGATGGGGAACTGCTGCGTTCCTGCCAAGTTTGTGAAGAAGAAGACGCAACGACTAACATTGTGGAATTGACGAATGGTTGCCTGTGTTGTACCGTTCAGGAAGAATTTCTCCCAACAATGCAAGAACTGCTAAAACGTAGTGAACAGATTGATTGTTTGCTCATTGAAACATCGGGGTTAGCCTTACCTAAACCGCTGGTTCAAGCGTTTCGTTGGCCGGAAATTCGCACGGGTGCTACGGTGGATGGTGTTATTACTGTTGTGGACTGTGAAGCTGTTGCGGCAGGTACACTTGTTGGTGACCTTGATGCGTTGACCGCGCAACGGGAAGCTGACCCGAATCTGGAACATGAAACGCCAATTGAGGAACTGTTTGAAGACCAGTTAGCTTGTGCGGATTTGGTGCTACTAACTAAGGTTGACCGGGTGGATGCTGAGACTCAAACCAAGGTAGAGGAGTGGTTACGACAGAAGTTGCCCATAGGGGTGAAGGTGGTTCCCTGCCGGGATGGAGAAATTAATCCTAACCTCTTGCTGGGATTTAATGCCGCAGTGGAAGATAATTTAGAGGCTCGTCCTAGTCACCACGATACTGAGGAAGAACACGAGCATGATGACGAAATTAATTCGGTTCACTTGGTTTTAGATCAAGCCTTTGAACCGAAAGCGCTCACGGCAACACTGAAACAGTTAGTGCAAGACCAGGAAATTTACCGGATAAAAGGTTTTGTGGATGTTCCAAATAAGCCGATGCGGATGGTGGTGCAAGGAGTAGGCGATCGCTTTGAGCATTTTTTCGACCGTCCCTGGCAAGTATCTGAACCCCGCCAGACTCGCTTGGTATTGATTGGTCGGGCGCTTGACCAAGAACAAATTCAAGAAGTTTTGTGTTCTATTTAACGAGACTTAGACAAAAATTAAGCCCAAATGAACCCAAGTCTGGCTTTATAAGCAGCAAACACGTCACGATCCCACTCCGGCTGTGAAATCACGACTTTTTCTATGCCCTGAGTCATCAGACGATTAATGTGAATCCTCTACTTATCCGAGGAAAGGCTACACTGATTCAGCACAACCAGGTGACGCTCATTCACCTATTGAATTGACCAGGGTGCTTCTGTCAAAAAGCGGATGCACCTCTCCTACGGCGTTATCCGCCATTTGAGACAGGTTTTCTCGTTGACTTTCCCCTAATAATCCCCCGATCTATAGCGATTCTCATAGTCATAAGGTACGTCTAACTTTCTTACCAATTCCCAATTCCCGAAACCCCAGAACTTTGTACCTTACAAGTACGAAAAAAGCTATATATAACGTTACGTGAAGTTAATATGAAGTTTGTGTGAAGGGAAGCCGCTAGAACGCACTATATTTTCAGCCTATGCTTTTAGCCTATTTTCGTAACCACACAGATATAACTTTTTGAATAATTGTTAAAACCTTTAAGGGCGAGTTTGGTCAAGCCGTATTCATTCAACTTTTTACACTTAATAAGTATTTAGATTTATAAGGTTTACAAAACTTGATTTTATAAAGAATAGATAAAGATGAAGCTTTGATGAACAGGTTGTAGCTTATTAACCCTATTATTTCGACATCAGTAGTCCTATAAAAAACAGGTTGGGCTGTCGTTAACGAGACAAAAAGCTAAGCGCTTAGTGTCGTCTGCTTTTCTTAGCTTTTAGGACTACTAGTTTTTAATAATTAGGTAGGAACAACAAATGGCTACTTTCAATGGGACAAACGACAACGATCTTATTATTGGTACCCTTGGTAGCGATCAAATTTTTGGGCTGGCTGGCAATGATGGCATATTTAGCCTTGATGGCAACGATACAGTCTTTGGCGGCTCTGGGGTTGACATCATCATTGGTGGCGGTGGAAATGACAACCTCAATGGTGAGGATGACAACGACGTAATCTTTGGTGACGCTCAAATCTTTGGTCAAGGCGGGAATGACACCATCAATGGTGGCAATGGGGATGATGTCATCTTTGGGGAAACTGGCAGCGATATCATCTACGGTGAAAATGGGAATGATGTCATCAACGGCGAAGATGGGTTTGACCTCATTGATGGTGGTGATGGGTTTGATGTCATCAGTGGGGGCAATGACGATGACTTCCTCAATGGTGGTAATGGGAATGATGTCCTCAATGGTAACAACGGGTTTGATGGACTCGTTGGTGGCAATGGGGATGACCGACTTTTCGGTGACGAGGGCAATGACATCCTTAACGGTGGCAATGGGTTTGATGTCTTATTTGGTGGTGGGGGAAATGATGAACTACGTGGTGGTAATGGGGATGATGAACTCTTTGGTGACGCTGGCGATGACAGCATCGAGGGTGAAAATGGGAATGACATCCTCAATGGCGGGGATGGTAACGATACAATCTCTGGTGGAAGTGGGAACGATCGAATCTTTGCTGATGATGGGAATGACCAATTCTTTGGTGGGGACGGTATCGACTTAGCTGATGGTGAAGAGGGGGATGACACCCTCAATGGCGGGAATGATAACGATACGCTCTTTGGTAACCTTGGGAATGATACCCTTCTCGGTGAAGCGGGAGTAGACATACTCGTTGGTAGTGAGGGTAATGACTCTCTCTTTGGTGGCGATGGAGATGATGTACTAGTTGGGATTGACCCTGCTGTTCCAGCCTTCGGATTTGGGGCAGGCGAGATTGATACGCTAACGGGTGGTGTAGGACGTGATTTATTCCTCCTCGGTGACAACGGAAACATCGAAGTAAATAACGGAACTCGAATCGATATCGAAAGGGAAAATCCTGAGGTTTACTATGAGGGCGGTTTTAATAGTGACTACGCCCTTATTACTGACTTCACTGGCGGTGAGGATCGTATACAACTACGTTCAAATGACCAATTTAGCGGTTATAGCTTTGGTACAATCTCCTCTGCCGATCTCCCCTCAGGCATAGGAATCTCGTTTAACAACGATTTAATTGCTATTGTTCAAGGGGTTTCGTTTTTTGAACTATTTTCAGAGGAGAACAACTTCCTTTTTGTTTAGAAACATCAGGCTGATATTAACAGCAACAGCTAGCTATATCTGACTCAAATTCGTGTGTTCCCTTCCCTGAATAGGCTTCTATTTATTTTGTGATGTCCCTTCTAGCTGTTGCCCTAATTCCTGCCGCAGGCGATAGAGAATAGTATCTTGCTGTACTTCATTGAGAATGTTTTGAATGACTGTACTAGGACCAAGAGGTCCCCAAGTGCAGCCTTGTGCTAGATAAACCTGCGCCGCTTGACCGACAGCATAAGCCCCGTAACCCGCAACTCCAGCTTGTGCGATCGCAGCCCCGGCATAGGCAGTGATTCCTGTTGGGCTGTCAATTGTGGTAGCGATCGCAGATGCACTCTTTCCCACTCCCAGTAGAAGACTACTACCCAGTTCACCCAGCAGTAAGCCGCCGGAACTGACTAAAATCTTTTTCCAAAGCTTTCCAGCTTCGTAACTGGTCATCGGTAGACCATACAGTCGAGAGAGAGAACGGATCAGTGCCAAATCTGCGATCGCACCTCCTACAACATCCAAAACCCCAATCGGATTGAGTGCAACTGCTAAAGCTTTGTACTTAGTGAAGCGCCAGATTAGTTCTTCCGCTTCGCTTCTTCGTAGATCAAGTGTTTTTTTCGCAATACTCACTTCTGCATTCCGGGCTTGAAATAGAGCATTGAGGGCTAAAAGCGATCGCCCTTCCCGGTTGAGTATCCTTAAAATTTTCTGCTTGAGTTCATCGACCTGAGGCGGCGGCGTTTCCCATTCATACGTTACCTCACCATCGGGCCATTCAACTCGGACTTCCAGGGGCGCAGGTTCTGCTGCTACCATCACAATCTCATCCGTTGATAGCATCTTTTGCAGTCGCCGATCTTTAGGGCTACCCGTGCCAAGTTGTTGTAATTGTCGGTAAATTGCCTCACGATCTTGTTCTGGATAGAGGTCGATTTTGTTAAATACAAGAATCAGAGGCTTTTGGGTTTGTCGTAATTCACAAAGCGCCTGATACTCCGTGCGTGTGATATCACCAGCCACCACAAACAAAATTAAATCCGCGCTTAGCGCCACCTCCCGCGCCATCTCAGCGCGTGCCTCGCCCTCAATTTCATCTAATCCAGGCGTATCAATCAACTCCACCTGCACTTTTCCCTTGTTACTGGGTGTCCAGCGAACAGATTTCGGCCATTGGGTCACGCCATTGATGGGGCCCGTTTGCAGAATTTTCTTTCCTATCAAGGCGTTGACCACTGCCGATTTCCCACGACTGACCAGACCAAAAGCGGCAATACGAATCACTCCTTGGTCTAGCTTGTCGAGGGAAGACTTCAAAACCTCCAACTCGCTTCGCAAGGCGGCTTGCAGTTCAAAATCCGGTAGATGGTTCTGGTGGCGACGCAAGTTAGCATACCAGGACAACGCCTGCCGCAAACTAGCACGAGTGCGGTTGAAGTGAGTTTCCTGCTGATTGTTACGCCCAGTCGGGGTTTGACTTTCAGTAGATGGGTTGGGTTGAGAGGTTTCGGAATAACTCAAGGTTAGACACAGAAGACAGGCTACAGATCTATTTTCCTCTAATAGCCAATCTGTTGGTGTGCCTCTTCACATTGGTGCGGAGAGGGCTTCACATAAAGATTATATAAAGACAGTAGAACAATATAAAGGTTTTATAAAGACACACCCGCAACTGATTTCAGAACACGTCATATATTCAGCTTATAGTTCAAACCCATTTGCGTAATCATGCGGTCATGGCTTTTTGAACAAGTATAAAAAGTATTACAAACTATAGGCAGGATACAGGCGAATCCAGCATTATTTAACTTTTTTAACTTAATAAGCCTTTACATATATAAGATTTTATAAAAATTAAATATATATAGATTAGATGAAGATAAGGCTTTATTTAAGAACTTTATCTTTACTAAATCTTATTATTTTCACATAGGTAGAGTAATAAAAATGGAGGATTTACCCAGGTTGCCGCTACAGAAACTAGGGCAATCAGCATTTGCTCCTTACTTTTTATAACTACCTGTTTTTTAAATTCGAGGTAGGTATAGATGGCTGTTTTCTTAGGCACACCTGATGATGAACTGATTGTTGGAACCAATGAGGGTGATGAAATTTTTGGGGAGGCTGGCGATGATGGAATATTTGGTCTTGATGGTGACGATACAGTCTTTGGTGGCGCTGATGTTGATCTGATTGTTGGTGGCGGTGGCAGTGACTTCCTATATGGAGAGGACGGCAACGATGTAATCTTTGGTGATGCCGAAATCATTGGTGTAAGTGGGGATGACTTCATCAGTGGTGGTAATGGGGAAGACCTTATATTTGGATATACTGGCGACGATATTATTAACGGTGACAATGGAAATGATCTCCTCAATGGTGATGCAGGGGATGATGTTCTTAATGGTGGTGATGGGTTAGACACCATTAGTGGTGGCGATGGGTTTGACCAACTATCTGGTGGCTTCGGCGATGACCGACTCTTTGGTGATGCTGGCGATGACGAACTCTTTGGCAAGGAAGGGGAGGATATCATCAATGGCGGAGATGGCAACGACACAGCCTTTGGTGGTAGCGGGAATGAGCGGTTTTTTGGTGGTTCTGGGAATGATCGATTTTTTGGTCAGGACGGTAATGACTTAGCTGATGGTGAAGATGGGGATGACCTCCTAGATGGTGGGAGGGGGGATGATACACTTTTCGGTAGCCTGGGCAATGACAGCCTCAGTGGTAGAACCGGAACGGACGCACTCGTGGGCGGAGTCGGTAGCGACTCTCTCTCTGGTGGTCGTGGGAATGATATACTGGTTGGCGTTGACCCCTTTGTACCAGCATTTGGATTTGGCGGAAACGGAAGCCCGATTGCTCCCTTCGAGATTGATACGTTGACTGGTGGTCGAGGACGCGATCGCTTTGTCCTCGGTGACAATGGCAGCGTACTAGGCATCTCTAGAGAAGACGCGGAACCTGCGATTTACTATCTTGGTGGCGGCAATAGTGACTACGCCCTCATTACTGACTTCACTCTCGGTCGGGATGTATTACAACTAGCTGACCTTGATTTTCTACCTGTCAGTGTGGCTGAATCGGATGACGCAGGACAGCTACCCTTTGAGGCTCAGGTCATTGCACCAGGCATCGAGTCTATCACTGGGGAGATTTCTGTTGGGAACGATGTTGACCTGTTCCAAATCACTCTGGACGGCGGAACGTTTTCTGCTACGACACTCGGTCAGGCTGCTTTCGACACGCAGTTGTTCCTGTTCAACGAGAATGGTTTGCTGGTTGCTGGCAACGACGACTCTGGCGGAACCCTTCAATCCACCATTGAACTGTCACCGATAGATGCTGGAACCTACTTCCTTGCAATCTCCAGTTTTGATAACGATCCAGTTTCTCAATCAATATTTAATGGTTTCACAGGTTATGGGTTCTCAACTGGTAGCTATTCGATTGAGCTAACTGGAGTTCAAGAAGCTACTTATACCTTGGGTTCATCCCCTGAAGGAGTACCCTCAGGAACAAGTATATCTTTTGGGAACGACCTCATTGCGGTTGTTCAAGGAGTTTCGCCTGAAGAACTGAGTCTAAATAGTTCTAACTTCGATTTCGTTTAGAAACTCCAGACTTCAGTCCTAAATCAAAACTCCAATGTATATCCCATTCTAGCCATCGGCTGGGATGGGGTTAGTTTTGCAAGAGCCTAGGCTGCATCTCAAATCCAGTTAAATAGTTCAGCGTTTGAGTAACATTCAGTTAAGTCTTGATTAACGATCGCCCTCAAAGACGGAAAGTAGTTAAAAAACGATAGTCAGCGTTCTCGCACTCATATCGATCATGAATGAGATGATCTTAAGTCAAGCCAATGCTTGGGGCTTTCCTTGTGCATGTTCTGTCCAGGGCAACTGCCAGGTTCTACCCCAACAGAAAACTGAACGATGGACCTTGCAGTTGGCTGGAGACAGATGGTTACTGCTTGTTGGTGATGTTCCTCAGATTAATCTTCACCCACAAGAGGCGACAGTTTTTTTAGAGCATCGTCGGTTAAGCGGCGAAAACCTGGAAGCGGTTGAGTTTTAGAAAGTGTGCTATTGCTTAACTTCTAGCTGAACGCCTGGAATTTTTTTTACCAGGATTGCTTGACCAAAGTAACTGGTTTGAACTTCTAAGTCGGCATTAGGTGGGGCATAAAACAAAAGCCGTTGTCCTGGAAAAATTACTCGCTCGAAATGCCAGTCGGGAATATTGACAATCTGAATCACTTGTAGTGAACTTATGGTGTTGATATAGCTATAGAGCAATTGGGAAGAGGTAGTGATTGGGCGTGAATTTGCCGATAGTGTCATCAGGTTCCACTCCTCGTAAAAGCTCTAGGGAATAATCTTCCTAACAAAGAACCCAAATGTTATTATCACTGGGTTCATCAGGACACGCACTCAATTCTCCAAAACAGCTGGAGAAAGGCGGCTTCACTAGCATCCTAACTGGCACAGGTTAGGTAATGTTTATTCTGAATTTAAGATTCATTCACACTTTGCTGCAAACAAGAGTAGATTGGTTTTGTTGAGGAGCAACGAACGATACAAAACTGTTCTATTAGCTAAGTTTGAATAGAAAGGCTCTCTTAAGCATCAAGAATGCATAAAAGAGAGACTCAGCACTTGCTACTCAACAACACTACATACTGACTATGATTTGCAAGGGTACGAGCGTTCACCGATGAACAGCTCGTTTAAACACATTATCCTTGGCGCGATCGCCTTTATCATGACTATCCTTGTCGCGGTAGCTGGCTACATTCTGGCTGGCTGGAGTTTACTCGACGCGATTTATATGTCAGTCATTACAATTTTTGGCGTTGGCTACGGTGAAGTAAAGCCGATAACTTCTCCACAACTGCGAGTCTTTACAATTTTAGTCATTGTTGCTGGCTACACTTCTGTTGTTTACATCGTGGGAGGCTTTGTTCAAATGGTGACAGAAGGCGAAATCAACAAAGCTCTTAACTCTAGACGCATGACCCGCGATATCAACACTCTAAAACAACACGTACTCATTTGTGGCTTTGGTCGCATTGGTCAGATTCTGGCACGACGTTTGGCTTCATCAAAACAGCCGTTTATTGTCATTGATAATAATGGCGATCGCATTGCTGAAGCGCAAGCTTCTGGATACTTAGTTCTTTGTGGTAATGCGACAGATGAGCGAGTCTTGAAATCAGCAGGTGTCGAACAGGCAAAGGCTCTAGCAACCGTGTTGCCTGATGATGCTGTCAATGTATTTATCACACTAACCGCTCGTGAGCTGAACCCAGCTTTGCTAATCTTGGCTCGTGGTGAGTTCCCTTCAACAGAGAAGAAGCTGAAACTAGCTGGTGCTAACCAAGTCGTGTTACCTGCTTCAATTGGTGCCGAACGCATGGCGCAAATGATCACTCATCCAGCCGCGATGGATTTTCTCAACCAAGATGATGGACGCCAGACGATAAATGAATTGCTAGCTGAGATTGATGTCCAGATGGATGAGTTAGTTATCTTGGGTGACTCTCCCTTAGTTGGTCAAACTATTAGTGATATTGAAGTGCGCGGTAAAGGTAGCTTTATCGTCGTTGCTTTGCGAAAGGGAGACGGCACAATGGTGATTCACCCCAAGCATGAAGTGCTGCTAGAGGCAGAGGATACTGTGATTGTTATGGGACACCGTGGTGATATTCCTCAATTTGCTAGGAATTATGTACTCAAACGCGGTCTCAGATATAGAGGTTCGCGAGTGTGATTGAGTTTTGTGATTAGTTATTGGTTGTTGGTGAGCTTGTTACTACACCCTCCACTAAAATTGTTTCTTAGGAGAGGGATTCTGATCGGCTAACTTATCGAGTCTTTCCCGAATCGATAAATCAATCAGCGATCGCACTAAAGTAACGAACGCAAGTGAGGATAAGGTAAAAGCAGCGATCGCCCAACCACTATAAGACCCTAACAGCAACACTGTACCCGATAGCAATGTAAATCCAGTTAAGCAAGCATAGATTAGGCTTTTAACAGCAAGGTTAATCCGTTTGAGGGCGCGATCGCTTTCTCTCGAACGGGTACGTACTTCTAACTCACTCTGTTCAATCCGTGCTTCCAATCGTCGAATTAAGACTTCATTAGCGTTAGGCTGTCGCAATTTATATTTGATGAAATTCCGCGCTTGCCTTGCCAGTTCTCCTACAACATTGCCCTGCCCTCTGGAAACTGTAAGGCTTTTAATAAAAGGCTTACTAGCAGCGACTAAGTTATATTCTGGGTCTAGGGTACGAGCAATCCCATCCAGGGTTGTTAAAGCCTTTAAAATAAAGGTCATCTGTGCGGGTAAGCGAAACGGTTGCTGCTCAAACATCAAGTAGATGTCGCTACGCATTTGGTCAAAAGACTGCAAATCTATTGGCTTTTCAGTAAATCTCTCTAAAATAAAGTCTACTAATCGTCTGACTGGGGTCATGTCCGCCACGGGTTCAAGTAATCCCATGTAAGTCAGGGTATTCACAACCTCATCAGTGTCCTTTCTGAGAACAGCAAAAAATGTCTTGATCATCTGGTCTTTGGCAATCGGCTTTACCTCTGCCATCGTCCCAAAATCATAGAAAATCAACTTGCTATCTTGGCTAACTGCCATATTGCCGGGATGAGGGTCAGATTGAAAAAAGCCATCTTGTAATAACTGCTTGAGGTAAGCACAAATTCCAAGCTGAATAATTTCTTTGGCGTTGATACCACAAGCTTCTAAGGTTTGGCGGTCATCAATTTTGATGCCTGGTAGGTATTCGAGTGTCAATACTCTTTTCGTGGTGTACCGCCAGTAGACTGTTGGGACAGCAATCCGAGGATAGTCACGAAAATGTTCGGCAAAACGATCAGCATTTTTACCTTCATGAAGGTAGTCAATTTCTTGGTAGAGAAGGTTAAAAAACTCGTGGTAAATCGCTTCTAAATCGTACTTTGTTATCCCTGGTACATATCGATTAGAAAAGCGCACCAGCCGATGGAGAACTTCAAAATCTAAATTGAATAGCCTTTCTAATCCTGGACGCTGCACTTTAACGACGACATCTTCCCCAGTGTGCAGTCGTGCTTTATGGACTTGCCCTAAGCTGGCAGCCGCCAGAGGAAAGCGATCAAAATCTCGATACAAGGCATGAATCGAGTTACCGAGTTCGGATTCAATAATTGCGATCGCTTCTGTTGCACTAAATTCAGGTACCCTATCCTGCAATTGCCCCAAAGCTTGCACGTACTCTAAGGGCAACAAATCAGCGCGAGTCGATAGGGCTTGACCAATCTTAATAAATGTTGGCCCTAAATCGAGGAGAGTGCCAACTAGCCACTGAGCACGACGATTTCTGTGCTTGGGGGAGTTGTTAGCAACAACCTTGTCCCACCATAAATAAAACATCAATCTTGCTGCCGAACCAAAAATGTCGATCTGGCGTGCCAGTGGAGAGTATTTAGGTCGTTGCCAACGGAGTGGCTTAGGTGCGGCAGTTGTTGTGAGCATACTGTTGGAATTTTAAGTCTTTATCCCAGAGTTCTTCCAACAAGTAGTCGGCTATGGTTGCTGTAGCTATCGGTAACTAGATTTTCTTATACTGATTAACTACTGATTTGGACTTTAATGTTGTTGAAACTGGGGTAAGGTAACGGTAAACGAGATAATCGAAGTTTGTGAATCTTCAGATGGACAGCTAGAGACATCAATCGTGCCATTAAGATGCTGTACCAAGCACTTTACCAAAGCCAAGCCCAGACCAGTGCCTTGAACAGCTTTTTGCGTAACCCCTTGACCGCGACGAAACTTATCAAATATATGTTTCAGATCTGTTTCTTGGATACCCGTACCAGTATTGGATAAGGTGAGAACAACTTGATTCCCTGATTGCTGGGCTTGCTGAGTGACCTGCAAACAAACCTTTGTGTCTGGATCGGAATACTTGCCAGCATTCGTCAAGAGTTCCAGCAGAATGCGGTTCAGGCTGTCGGGGTCGGTGTTGAGCATCAGCGAGGGTGCTGGAGACTCTACACTCAAGGTTAACCTCTTACCTACCCATTTCTGCTCAAATGACTCAGCCATTTCTTTGATCATCAACATCAGGTCAATCTTTTGCGGCTGGAGGTGGGATTGGTCAGATTCCAGTCGCTGTAAACTGAGTAAGTCGTTGATCAGGTCAATTTCTTTATTACACTCCTGCTCTAGGATAGATAGGTACTTTTGACGACGCTCTAAAGGGAGTTCCGGTTGACGCAGCATCCGAATTGCCAGACTCATCGTTGTTAGAGGAGTTCGCAATTCATGACTCATGCTACTCATGAATTCTTCTTTGAGTTGATTTAACTGCTGTAGCTGGTCAATCTGCCTACGTGTTTTTTCATACAATTTCGCTTGTACTTCCAAACTCCGTTGCAGTTGGGCAGTGCGATCGTCAACTAAAGATTGTACTTGCCGTAGAGTTTGATTTTGAATCAGAGTAGTACTCACTTGAGTACTGACCCACTTGACTAACTCTATTTCATTGGTGTGCCAGGAGCGAGGCTGGTGATGCTGCAATACTAGAAACCCTAACACCGTAAATGTGTCACTGTGTATCCCGACTAGGGGCACGATGAGGACAGATCCCTGCATTGTTTGGTCAAAGATTAAGCGATCGCTATTCCCCTCGCCATCAGGAACATGGTGTTGAGTGCCAATGACTAGCGGTTCAGGAGCATTTCTAAAAGCTTGTTGGCATAGGGAAGATTCGGAAAGCCAGAAGGATTGGTTTAAGAGTGTAGTACGGCTTTCGGTTATTGGTGTAGCTTGGCTGGTTGTGTCCTGTTCCTCTGACCACTCACAAGTTACCGTTACCTCAGTTTTTGGCAGCTTCTTGGAAGGTCGGTGTTTAAAGAGTGGATCGGTGTACTTCAACAATAGGAGCAAGCCGTGACTAACATTAAGCGCTTGTGCTGTACCTCTGATCGCGATTTTGAAGATATCTTCAAGATTAAAATCGCTACGAACTGCCACACTCAACTGATTGAGCAGGGTTTGGTGTTGAGTTGCTGTCTGCACCTGCTGAGTTAGTTGGGCTTGAGAAATCGCGACAGCTACCGATTCTGAAACGACTCCTAGTAGTTCTTTCTCTTGTGTAGTCCATTGGTGCGGTTGCGATCGCCCTAAAACAATTACTCCATTGGCAACTGCCTGAAATTCGGTGTAGTTCCTCATCACTGCCCTACACGCTAGCGCTTGTGAGTACCAGCTAAAGGCTTGATCAACTTCTGATGACTGAAGATCTGCGATCGCCCGAAGATTTACATCACCTAAATCTTCTACTCGCCCTTGATGTTGCAACAACTTCGCTTGGTACTTAGGTTCATGAATTAAGTGATTATCAGAAAACCATGCACCCGTTTGGGTTGTCATTGCTCGGTTAACCCCCGCCACAATTAAGCAAACATCTACCTGAAAAATCTCTCCTACAGCCTTAGCTGTTCTCGCTAACAAGGTTTGCGAATCTCGACTTGTAAGGATGATTTGAGTAACTTCTTGCCCGATTCGATTAGATTCTTCCGGGTGCTGCATAAGTGAACCTTTCTGCTCCTGCATGAAAACTGGTTCAACGATGTCGGACAGACCTGAAGTCAAAGGATTTACCATTGGGGCTGCGTTATTGAAGCGGCTCTTAGAGAGCATTGCGCTTTCTATATCCATGACGCTTGTTGCACAACTTAATATTAGCGGAGCTTGTTTAGGGATTAATAGAAAGCCAGTATCAAACTACAGGATTCACTTCCTACAAAGCGCTAGTACTATGACTAGCCGTCAACGTTCTAGTTAACGTTTTGTAAAAGCTCACTCTACTCTCTTCATCCCCCGATTGGTCAGACCGACTGTCAAAGCAGTAATCTTGCCAACATTATTGTTCCCAGTTTTATCCCCCTTTTACCAAAACACTAAACTTTTTTCTGTAGCAACGGACAACTCACTACTGTTTGTATAGCCTGTTCTCGTCTGCGTTCTGGATAGTGCTTTCGTTGACAGCTATTACTTAGCTAAGAACGCCTCTGTATGGCTTGTTTTTGTGCCGCCTCACTATTCTTGCGGTAGAGTTTCATCCGATCTTGAGCCGTCTTGTAGCGCTGGTCATTCGGTTTCACTGCTCCCATTAAATCTGAAGCTCGCTCCCACTTTGCTGCCAAATCTAACCACTGAGCAGAAGTCTTGACCGTTTGACCCGCAACAGATGCCTGCTCTGCCAGTCGTACCGCCTCAACAAATGGATCGGTTATGGAGGAGGCTGGTGTCAGTGAGGACTCGCCTGTTGAATTTTGTGATTGGGTTGTTATCTTGACAGCCACTTTTGAGCCTAGCCAATCATAGAGGAACCAACCCCCTACGATCAAAAGCAAAGTCAAGCCAACACCGTTCAGAATGCCACGTTGGTATCGCCTGTTGTGTCTATGGTTATGGGAAGAGGCATTCGTGAAACTCGGCGTTTTCCTCGGTACTGTTTGTTGATCTTTAATGCCTTGGGCGATTCGCTTGAAGAGGTTCGGCTTGGCAAGAATTATTTCTTCAGACCAAAGTAACTGATCTTCTGGGTCGCGCATTATTTCTTCTAGCCAAAGCAACTGTTGTTCTCGCACAATTCGGCTGTTGATTCTGACACGGCGAATATTACGCGGTGCAATGCCTTCAAGAATCTGCCGGATTTGCGCGATTAGTGCAGACGGCTCTAACTGCTCTTTACTGGCTGCTTCACATAACAGTTGTAAGACACCATCAGCAAAAACAGCTCTAGTTCTGACACCAACGTCCGCTAGCTGTTCATTCAGCGTTTGAATAATTGCCGCCACACTACCCTGGCGAGCTTGTCTAGCGATGTCATCCATCGGATGATGTATTTTTCTTTGAGCCATGGATTTGTAGTTATGGCTGACTTTCCTAACTTAGAGTATCAGCGTTTTGTACAATCTCCTCCTGAGTGACGTTTTTTAATCTTCTAGTGTAGAGCCTTATAGAAGTTTACAATTAGCTTAGATATCTTAGAAGAGAGTAAATAAGAGGGTTTTCATGCTGCTCAAGTCCACTACCCGACACATTCGCATCTATACAGCTACCGTTGAAAACAACGAGATGGTTGAAAGCGACAAGGTTCTCACGTTAGATATTGACCCAGACAACGAATTCAACTGGAACGAAGACGCTCTGCAAAAGATGTATCGCAAGTTCGATGAACTCGTTGAGTCCTATAGTGGGTCAGATCTGACAGAGTATAATCTTCGGCGTATCGGTTCTGACCTCGAACACTTTTTGCGATCGCTTTTGCAGAGCGGTCAAATTAGCTATAACCTTGAGAGTCGGGTTCTCAACTACAGCATGGGACTACCACAAGTAGCTCCTCAAGAGCAGTGATTAAATCCCCTAGCGCCAAGTACGATTTCCTTCTTCATCCGTGCGGGCTTGGCGAATCACATCAGAAATTTCTTCAGCATCCTTAACGTGGTGTAGAGCCTCCTCATGCCCATCTGGGGGTTCTTGAACCACAAAATAGGTGGGAACTTTAACGTGGTCACCTGTAATGTCAGGGGCATCAACAGCAATCTGCTTTGCTTTTTCTTCAACAGTTTGAGCCTCTGGGTCGATTTTATCGCCGGGATTAACAACATCAAGCTGATCAGGCTTGTCAGGCTTTTCTTGAGAAGCGCCTGCGTTATGACCTTCTTGATCGACCTTATTGTCAGGATTAGTAATATTAGTTTCTTTGATTGCTTCTGGCTGACTCATAAAAACTCCTAGCGTTTTTAACACTTGCTATTCTTAGCCTGATAGTAGAAAAAAAAGCTAATCCGTACATCTTTCTGTGGTGGTAAGTGGTGTTTATCCAAAAAGGTCAAGCCCTCTTGCCTATGCAGCGATTACTGACTGCGGGATTCAGAAATAGAAAGGGTGGCTGTTTTATACATTTACTCGGATTACGGCTTAAAGCTTTTAGGGTATAATAATCGCGTTCTATAGTTGTTAGTTCTAGCTCGGCATCGGAGGACGATTTATTAACGGGTGACTCGATATTTATCAGCCCGCTTTTGATTCAAAAATTGCTTCAGTGCTGTGCGACGATTCTCTAAAAAACGACTCCAAAAACCTGGGAGAAAATCATCCATTGTTTGCGCGAGTGCCCACGCCTCTAAATTGATTAGTTTATAACGCTGGTCTTGGGAGTGCTTTATCTCAGCAAGCAGCTTCCTAATCTCTAGGCTGGCAGGTGAATTGAGGTCTTGGAAGGTTTGACCCGTTGAAGCGTCAAGCTCAAGCTTAGACATGATGATTTTGCTATAAGGGCAACTTATCGACAAATTCAATTTTGTCCGAGTCTACCTAATCTAGATTTTCCGTAATGTAAATTATTGATAAGTTGATTGTGGAGAGGTGAGTTGTTTTTAATCTAAAACCTCAACACTACTTTCTAAAAAATTAGGTAATTCCTTCCCTAGTACACTAAACAACAACGAGTTGCTTTTATCTTGTCTACACAAAAACCTTTAAGTCCGTGGAACTACAAGCCTTGGTGGTGTCAGCCTTGGTCAATCTTGCTGACTGGCGCACTAATCATTATCAGCAGTTGGCTAGTGCTAACAAGTGTTTGGGTAACAATTCTCATTTCTACTCCGATTCTGGTTTGGTGGACTTACTTTTTGTTCCTTTGGCCTAAGCTAATGAAGGACAGTGGCTTATTAGAGAATTATCAACAATCCAGCCAAGACTCTCTACCTTAAGTAGGAGATTCTTGAACAGTGTCTCAACTTGTCCTTAAGTCAGGCGCTAAAATCTGTAATCAATACGCTTGCACAAGATACTTGAGGAAGGGGAGCAATTCCCTAATCAAAGGCAAGTGCGATTAGTAGCCAAATTGTCATCGGCTGAATGTAGCGAAAAATTTTCATGGAAAATCCTGCGGCAACGCTCCACTGCTCTAACACCCGCTGTCAGGCTTCTAACCCTCAGAGCAACAAGTTCTGCCAAAATTGTCGCACGCCACTGCTCAGACGTTACTTGTGGGCAATTGGTCAGGCAATAGACTCCTATAAACCTGGAGAGGTGATTGCAGAGCGCTATCTACTGGTAGCTCAACGGATTCTTTTGGATACTAAGCCTGGAATGCCTCCGGAGACACCACAGGATTTTCCTCAAGGGATTATGTCCTATCTCAGGCTTTCTCCATATGGGCTACACGTTCCTAAAGTTTATGGGTGCGTCACGTCGATGCAGCAAGGTCGTACTCCTGTAATCTGGTTACTAGAAGACGGGCCGATTTATGAGAGTGGCATCTTTCGAGGTACGCAAACGTCTGACACTGAAGGACAGTTGTTACCAGAACTGGGAAGCGTCTGGAAAGGTACGCCAGCGATACGCCAACTCAACTGGCTATGGCAGTTAGCCACGTTGTGGCAACCCTTGAGTAGTGAGGGCGTTGCTTCTAGCTTGTTGAAACCCTCACTTCTACGGGTCGAAGGCTCAATTATCCGCTTTTTAGAGTTGTACCCTGACACGAAGCAAGCACCAACACTCCAGCAACTCGGTCAACTGTGGCTACAACTCCTGCCTGGAGCAGATCCACTCATTAGTCGTTTCTTTCAAACACTCTGTAACCAGTTGCAAGATAAGCAAATTCGTGACTCAGAGGAGTTAGTAAGACTATTGGATCAGGCACTCCAAGACTGTGGGCGATCGCAATCACGCACGTATCAGATTTTCACACGTACCGATACTGGCCCTAGCCGTTCCCAAAATGAAGATGCTTGTTACCCACCTGCTGCCCAGTTAATCAGCGCCTCCAATAACTCAAGTGCTTTAGCGATTGTCTGTGATGGCATTGGCGGACATGAAGGCGGTGAAGTAGCCTCTCATTTAGCAATTGATACACTTCGCCAGCAGATAGAAAAACTAACGTTAAACCCAAACAACTGGAACCCAACAACGTTGACGTTGGAGTTAGAACGGGCTGCCTGCGCCGCCAATGACGCAATCAGCTCAAAAAACGACAGCGAACACCGCTCTGACCGTCAACGGATGGGTACAACGCTGGTCATGTCTCAAAGCTATGCCCATGAAATCTACATTACTCATGTTGGAGATAGCCGAGTCTATTGGGTGACTCGCTATAACTGTCACCAAGTTACTGTCGATGACGATTTAGCCTCTCGCGAGGTGCGACTAGGCTACAACGTTTACCGAGGAGCTGTACAACAGCCATCCTCCGGTTCTCTGGTACAAGCATTGGGTATGGCACCCTCCACAACACTTCATCCAACTGTACAGCGTTTTGTTGTGGATGAAGACTGTGTGTTTCTGCTGTGTTCCGATGGACTGAGTGATAATGACCGGGTTGAGCAATATTGGCATACAGAAATCTTGCCGATTCTTTCCGGTCACGTCGATTTGCCAACAGCAGGAGCGCGACTCATTGAAATTGCTAATACTCAAAATGGGCATGACAATGCCACGATCGCGTTAGTTCACTGCAAAGTATCACCTTTGGGGGGAAGCAGCCAAACCGCCGTCTCATTGCCACAACTAGAAGCACCAACATCTTCAGCAAGAGTGCCAACCACCGTAGCTAGTGCAACTCCTTCCCAAATGAAAACGCAACAGTTGCCGTCAAAAGCTAGAACACGGCATCCTTGGGGGTTATTACTTGGAATCATTGTCTTACTCGGACTAGGCGGTGCGTTAGCTTATGTATTAATCCCACACGGCTGGGTGGCTTCGTTACTTGGTGAAGGCTCCCAACCCAGTACCACACCCCCGTCAGCTAGTCCCTCCCCAACAGTAAGCCCAACACCAAGCGCTTCAGCGGTTTCTACCTTGGAGCCTTCAGCCGTAATTCAAGTCACCAGTTCAACGATCAAAAGGGCTGAGGGTGGGAATACTCCGCTTTTACTACGACAGGGACTGCCACCTCAAGACCAATTGATCGTTGGTGTCGTCCCTGCTGGTAGCGTTTTGCAGGTTGTCACCCCATCGCTAGATCAACAGCAACGTTGGCTACAGTTGAAGGTTTGCTCTCCTGGTAGCCGTTCTAGCGCTCAACAACCTACTCCAACCAAAACCCCTCCTACAAGTCCTCAAACTTTAGTCAGACAATCCCCAACTGCCTCTAACCCTAAGCCAACTTCCGTGGTTTATCGTCCAGTAGAACGAGGAGATGGCGGCTGGATTCGAGAGTCAGATATTTTACAGAATATCAATCAAAGTTTCACACCAACCTCTGCTCAAACTAGTACCTGTGTTGATCCAAGTCCTTCTGTCTCCCCTCCCTCTACACCAGTACCGACTCAAGCGCCCTAATTGTTACTGGGGTTGAGTACTAGCTCAAGAAGCCTAGATCCAGGAACGGAACCACATTCGGAATTGATAATCTTGAACAGATAAAGGAAGACCTAAGTAGATAGGTAACCAAAACATAAACGCTAGCAAGACTAAAAAAATTACAGTAGCACCAGCACTTTTATAATCAGTCTTGTCACTGTGTAACCAAAGATCTACTAGCCAAGCCAGCGCTAACCCCGAAAATACTGATGCTCCCATGTAGTGGTAAAGAAATGTACAGCGAGTTACCCTCACCCAAGGGAGCAAGTTTGCCAACCAGGTAAGCACTAGATAGAGCGCCATCCAAGTATAAGGAGTTGGCGAAGATTTCCAGCCAACTCCTTCTAGAAAGCGCAAGGCTAACATCAACAGCAGCAAGAAAATTGCCGCCGTCGATAGCCACCACAGGAAAGGATTACCCATTGCATGGACATCATAGATTACTTGACCTGCACCTTTTGGTAAGGGTGGGTAAGCTGGCACTTGCTCAGCCGTGCTACGAGCCGTTTGATAGAAATATGCCACTGGGCGCCACATCAAGAGCCAGCTATACCATTTAGAACAATAAGGATGTACCTCAGGTCCACTGCCAATTTTTTCGTGGAATGTAAGGATGTCATACTGTGCTTGCCAGAAGCCCGGTGTTGGATTCATCTGCAAGTGAGGAATCCAGAGGAAACTGTAGGTTAGAACTGGGATGATTGCGAAATTCCAAGCAATATGAAAAACGTTCAACTGAGTCAGATTTTGTAGCGGCGTTTGGGATTTTGTTGTTCTCACCTCTGAATCTTTAGTGCCGAAGATCGAGCAAACCCGCCTCATTAGCCACGCTGCTATCCAAACGAGATAAACCCCCAGCAGGAACCACAAACCGTTCCATTTGATACAAGCAGATGCCCCAAAAAATATACCTGATAAGGCAAGTGTTCTCCAACGTTTCTGCTTTGGCTGGTTCAGTGCGATGAGAAAATACAACTGACCGAGTAACCCCAGGATGACTAGATAGACATTATTTAGGGCATAGCGGGACTCGACTAAGAATAAACCATCAGCGGCAGCAAAGAGAGCAGCTATAAAGGCATAACTACGACGGTGATTAAGCTGATAGGCAATAGCAGCAACAACTAGGGGAATAGAGGAGCCAGTTAGGGCATTGAACCAACGGTAACTCCAGGTGGAACGAATTGAACCTGTCAAGCCGTTAACTGTATCCTGTCCAATAGGAAGGTGAGAGCCAATCCAAATCCCGATCGCAATGAAGTATTGGCTCAAGGGGGGATGAGCGTTGAAAAACTTTGTCCCGGTTAGATAGTTGTTAGAAAACTTCGCGTAATAAACTTCGTCAAATACCAGGGCATTAAATCTACCCAGTCCCCAAAAGCGTAGGGCAACCGAAGTAATAAAGATTCCTGTCATGCCGATGCTAAACCAGGGGACAGACAAGTTAGATAGCTTTTTAGACAAAGTCATAAAACCACGCTCCATAGCTCAAAAGCTTTTTGGGAACTGTGTCGCATCATTCCAAAACGTTACCTACTTAGACTTTAGTCTAGGGGCAGTATATGTAGGACTAGAGGCATGAGTAATAGTGAAGCTAATGAATTGGGGCATCATGGCATAGAGTCAAGTCCTGAACCGTCGCCTCAACCGGAACCGACGGGGTGGCAGGGAGCGATCGCACGGTATTTTAAATTTCAGGAGTACCGGACGAATATCCGCACAGAGGTGCTGGCAGGTATTACCACCTTTATGACAATGGCATATATTTTGGTGGTCAATCCAGGGATTTTGTCCGATGCGATTTTTCTCCAACAGTCAGGCGATTTGTTCAATGAATTAGTTATTGCAACAGCGATCGCAAGTGCGATTGCTACTTTAACAATGGGCTTATTGGCAAATTACCCGTTTGCCCTAGCCCCTGGTTTGGGGTTGAATGCCTTTTTTACCTATTCAGTCGTTTTAGGACTGGGTATCGAGTGGCGTACTGCCCTCACGGCTATCTTACTTGAAGGGCTAATTTTTATTGCCCTTACCTTGTTTAACATTCGCAGCCTTCTTGTTACAGCCATTCCAGAGTGCCTCAAACAAGCGACAGCCGCAGGAATTGGCTTTTTCATTGCCTACATCGCCTTAGCTGGCGACCCAGCCACGGGTGGTGCTGGCATTATTGTCGCTGACGAGGCAACAAAGACAAGCTTGGGTGATTTAGGTCAGCCAACAACCTTAATGGCGATCGCAGGTATTTTGATTACATCAGCCTTTGTGGCGAGACGCATTAAAGGCGCATTGCTTTGGGGCATTCTCGCTACGGCATTACTGGGATGGATTCTTGGCATCGCTGACTGGCCCAAGGGCATTTTTGGCTTACCACAATGGCCAGGAGATTTGCTAGGTCAAGCCATTGTTGGGTTAGGACAACTGGGTCAGACCAACTTGTTAGATTTCATCGCCGTGATGTTCGTCTTTCTATTTGTTGATTTGTTTGACACGATTGGCACCCTGGCAGGTGTCGGTACCCAGGCGGGATATATCGATGAAAATGGCGAACTGCCTCGTGCGAGTCAAGCGTTGATGGCAGATGCTGTTGGGACGACGGCGGGAGCCGTTTTGGGGACTTCAACGGTTACAACGTTTATTGAGTCGGCTTCTGGTGTTTCTGAAGGAGGACGTACTGGCTTTACGGCAGTAGTTGTTGCTGGCTTATTTACCCTGTCGATATTTTTCATTCCCTTACTGTCCGCTATTCCCGCCTTCGCAACGGCACCGACATTGGTGATTGTTGGTGTATTAATGGCGGGTAATGTCAGAGGGATTCACTGGGATGACCCGGCGGAGTCGATTCCTTCATTTTTGACTATCCTGATGATGCCGTTGACCTTCTCGATTGCCGAGGGTTTAGCGGCTGGTTTCATTACCTACCCTCTAATCAAGACCTTTCAAGGCAAAGTGCATGAGACATCGCCAGCAGTGTGGATTATGGCTGGCATTTTTGTTCTACGCTTTGTGATGATGGCGCTAAAAATTGGCGGCTGATACTATTTGGGATGAGAACGAAGCTGTTGCCAAGGGTGAGGTCAGTTCAAGATACAACCATGTCCACAAATAGGGATAAGGAATACAAATGGACATCAAAGTCATGAGCTTTAATTTGCGCTATGACAAGCCTGACCCTGGTGACAACGCTTGGACAGTCCGGAAAAAGGCAGTGGCGAGGCTCATTACTCACCATGCACCGGATGTTGTTGGTACTCAGGAAGGTCAGGCGCATCAACTACTAGACTTGCATCGATTGCTACCGGATTACCAGAGTGTAGGAAGCGATCGCCTTGGCACAGGAGCAGGTGAGCATTGTGCTATCTTCTACAATACTCAGCGACTGCGGTGTCTTGCGAGTGGTGACTTTTTCTTAAGCGAAACTCCAGAAATCCCTGGTAGTATGAGTCTCCACTGGGGTAATTCTTTGCCGCGTATGGCGACTTGGGCTGTATTTGCCGTTGTGGATGAGCAGCAAACTATTACAGTTTTTAACACTCATCTCGACTATGAAAGCGCGAAAGCGCAAGAATTGAGTGCAAAGTTGATAAGCGATCGCGCTTGTTCCCTGCTGCAAGCCAATCGCTTAAGTCACCTCAATCTACCTGAGTCTTATCTATTCATCACGGGTGACTTTAACGCCGAGCCTGGAACAACAGCCCGAAAAGCACTAGAGCGTCCTTTGCTCAATCATATAACCCTCCACGATGCCTTTGCTGGTGTTGAATTAGAACATCAGCAGAGTTTCCACGACTTTACAGGAAAAGGCTTTGTTGCCCTTGATACGATTTACTATGACGGACGTATCAGGCTTCGGAACGTGGAGTTAGACACAGGGCAATGGGAAGGAGTTTTGCCTTCCGATCACTTTCCTGTAATCGCCGACTTTGTCTCTCCTGTTGAGTGAAAAAAGCACAGCACTTGCTTCTATCGGCAAAATCTGGTTTATTTTTTGTAACAGTTTATGCAGTAAGTCGCTTTTGTACGTTCCATAATCTCAAGAACTTTACACTCTGATCGTGCAACCTTTATGAAAAAATCTTTTGCTATCGCTGCCATCCTCTCCACAGCCTGCCTGTTTGCTTCAGTCAATCCGGCTAGCGCTGGCCCCTGCCTGTTTGGCAAAGATAAGGGTATAACTCCGAGGAATGAAGACTCTCTAACTTCCCCCGCTACACAGTTGGACACAAATCAAGTGAATGCCAGTGACAATAATCTGGGAATTCTCGGTATTGGCATGGCGGCAGTAGCGGGCTTATTTGGTGCTGGCATAGTTTACAAAGTACGCCGTGCTGGTCAAGAAGCGGATACGGCGCTTGCTGAAATTCCTCAAGAAGAATTCTTAAACGCGATCTCTTTCCCAATTTCAGTTCCGTCAGATGCACTTATTGCCTCCATTTCAGAGCAAGATACAGTTGACTCTACGGCTGAGAAAGATTTGACTTTAGTCGGTTAGTCACTCAACGCTTGCGAAAAGCTCTATAACAACTAAGAAATTCACTTAGTCTTGACGGCTGCCACAGCGAGTATTTTGTGAAGGGGTGGACGTAAGGGTACTGATAGAATCAAGACCTTACGTCCACCCTCCCACGGTTTCCTGATTACTTCAAAGCTTACTCACAAGCTGCATCAGCTTTTTTCAGTTCACTCTTCGATTCGTAGTAAACTACAGCGCCTTTGTCTCGGACAAAATGGCAACTGCGCCAAGAACGAAGGAAAGCCTTGAAGATAGAATCGTCAGACTTCCGGTAGTAGTCTCCCAAAATTGGTTTGATTGCCTCTGTCGCTGTTTTTAGATGGTAATGAGGCATATTGAGGAATATGTGGTGAGCGACATGAGTACCGATGTTATGGTGAATCTCATTGATGAAGCCATAGCTGCGGTCAACGGTAGATAGCGCTCCTTTGAGGAAGTACCAATCTTTGCCACGATACCAGGGGATGTCTGATTCTGTGTGGTGCAAAAAGGTTACCAAGTCAAGCCAGACCACAAAAACAACATAAGGACCGAGGTAGTACTTCAACAGAAATAGCCAGCCGTATTGATAAGTCAGCAAGCCCAAAAAGCCGATCATCAAAGACCATAGGATAGTGCTTGTTATTACATCCCACTTTTCAGAAGGGCGAAACAGCGGACTACTGGGGTTAAAGTGAGAGCCTGTTTCCCTTGCCGGAGAACGCTTAAACAGATACAAGGGATAGACGAATAGTAATACCTCGAAGCGTAAGAGCTTTTCCCACCAACGCATACTGCGATACTTGGTTTCGGTGACGGGGTACCAGCTTTCATCGGTGTCGATGTTCCCTGTGTTTTGATGATGGGTTCTGTGACTGATGCGCCAACCGTGGTAGGGAACAAGAATGGGTGTGTGAGCCAGATGCCCAATCAGATTATTTAGCCATTTCTTCTTGGAAAAAGAACCATGTCCGCAGTCGTGTCCAACGACAAATAGTGCCCAAAACATTGTTCCCTGCATTAGCCAGAACACAGGCAAGAACCACCAAGAATCAAAAAAAAAGGCTACCCCATAGAGGGAACCAATAATCGAGATATCGAGAAAAAAGTAAGACAGTGATTTCCAGGGTGATGGCTCGAAGCAATAAGCCGGAATAGCTGATTTTAGTTCTTGTAGGGTGAAGGGAAGCTCTGAGCGTCCATTATTCAATGATTCCTTTTCAGAAGGAATGTTTAACTCAATGAGATTTGATTGCACGCAGTTTTTCTTTCGACTTTAGTTGTAAGCACTGGGGATCATTCTATCCTCCAAAAGTAAATGTGCAATCAAAGCAGCTCTTAATTCATAAATAAAATTATTTATCTGTATTGTTAGATACTTTTTGTTGTAAATCCTCATAAGTACCGCAGCCATGCGAAAAATGCATTGCCTATTGCAATCTGAAAACTAATCTGAAGGTGAGCAAGAGCGATCGCACTCTCTGTGATGACATCCCCACCCAAAAGCAGAGGCTTGCTTGTGCGATCGCCTAACCCAAAACAATAGACTTGCTTTTGAACAGCAGAACTGAAGAGTGAAGGTTTTGCGATCGCTACTGCCTCTGTCCCCAATCAATTCTTTGTCGCAAGCTTCAATTAAATTTTTCCTTCCGCTTCTGCCCTCTCCAATCCCTCTCGAATTAACCTCTGGGCTGTTTTCCCCTCAGAGCGATCCTCTGCTTCGGCGAGCTTTTTCAACTTCTCACTCTCATCTTCTGCCAAAGGCACATTCAGCCGCCGGACAACTTCTTTGTTTTTACTTGACCCTTTTTGGCTCATTATGGTTGAATAATAATCAATATGGTTTTATTAAACCATATGTCAGAAGCCAGCGCCCATCCCAACCAAAAGATCTGCGCTGGCTCTGGCTCCAAACTCAATGGAGATACGTTAATTATGCCTTACAGAGATTGTTTGAATCGGTGGTTAGTCGTTCGTCTGCTTCCTAATATGCAGCGAAAAGTCGTTGCTCGTTGTCGTACATAATCTGATGCCGATGGTCATTTGCAGATTCTTCGTCGCTTAATCCCTAACGCGAAGTTTGCGATTATGTTTGACTCGGATTTGAAACCAGATTGTCAGCCCTAATTTGGTTGCAACAAAAAACGCCTCCCTAAGGAGGCGCTTCTTAATAAGCTAGATGCTAAGAATTAGCCATTGATAACTGGAGCTGTCAGAGCAACCGGAGTTGCTTCACCAGCCGCCAAGTCGAGAGGGAAGTTGTGAGCATTGCGCTCGTGCATCACTTCCATACCCAGGTTGGCGCGGTTCAACACATCAGCCCAGGTGCCAATCACACGACCCTGTGAGTCAATGACCGACTGGTTGAAGTTGAAACCGTTCAGGTTGAACGCCATCGTGCTGATACCCAACGCGGTGAACCAGATACCGATGACAGGCCAAGCCGCGAGGAAGAAGTGCAAGCTGCGGCTGTTGTTGAATGAAGCGTATTGGAAGATGAGACGACCGAAGTAGCCGTGAGCCGCAACGATGTTGTAGGTCTCTTCTTCTTGTCCAAACTTGTAACCGTAGTTCTGTGATTCGGTTTCGGTTGTTTCACGTACCAGTGAAGAAGTCACGAGTGAACCGTGCATTGCACTGAAGAGTGAACCACCGAACACACCAGCTACACCAAGTTGGTGGAAGGGGTGCATCAAGATGTTGTGCTCAGCCTGGAACACGAACATGAAGTTGAATGTTCCACTGATTCCCAAGGGCATTCCATCAGAGAAGGAACCTTGTCCGATTGGGTAGATGAGGAATACGGCGGTTGCTGCTGCTACAGGCGCACTGTAGGCTACGGCAATCCAAGGACGCATCCCTAAACGGTAGGAGAGTTCCCACTCACGTCCCATGTAGCAGAATACGCCGATGAGGAAGTGGAAGATTACGAGCTGGTATGGACCACCGTTGTAGAGCCACTCATCTAAGCTAGCGGCTTCCCAGATTGGGTAGAAGTGTAAGCCGATGGCGTTAGAAGAAGGAACTACTGCACCAGAGATGATGTTGTTTCCGTAGAGTAAGGAACCAGCAACAGGCTCGCGGATACCATCGATGTCTACTGGGGGAGCAGCGATGAAGGCGATGATGAAGCAGGTGGTGGCGGCTAAGAGGGTAGGAATCATCAACACGCCGAACCAGCCTACATAGAGGCGGTTGTCGGTGCTGGTTACCCAGTTGCAGAACCGTTCCCACACGGAGGCGCTTCTTTCGCGCTGTAATGTGGTTGTCATTTGGTTTATTATTGCTTGATTTGTTTTTTAGGTTAGGCAGACGTTTTTTGTCTGTCTGTAATTAGATTAAGCTTTTTATTAAATTTTGTAAATAGTTTGAGACAAATTTTTTAGATTGACCAGTAGTGATGACCCAACTTCAACCGATTATCCGCTTTTCAGGATTCGGTCAGCCTATCTGTACCTAGAGGTAGTAGCTTGTTGTCAGTTGCCGTGTAACCCTCGATTTGGGAAGGCGTAAAGCCAAAGTATTCAGTAGGAAATCGGGCAGCCAGATGCGGTAGCGTCCATAGCTCGACTTCTATAAACTTGTCGTTCAATCAGGGACTATGCCGCAATACTTCGGACAACTGCACACAACCAAACCGTCTTGGTCAACCATCGGAGCGATACAGGCAATACAACAAGATGATCGCCAGGTGCGCTTTCAGTGTGGTGAACCCAGCCTAACTATTAGTGTGCTTGCCCCGAACTTAGTTAGGGTACGAATGTCACCTAGTGGCACCTTTCTACCCCGTCGATCTTGGGCAGTAACACGGGCGGATGAACAATGGTCGCCTGTAACCTTTGAGGTACGAGAAACCGCAGAGGCTATAGAAATTGAAACGGAGCAACTACGGATTGTTGTCCAGCGTAACCCTTGCCGTATCCAGTGCTTTGACTCAGCCGGACAGCCCTTTGCCCAAGATGCTGACCCAGTAATGAGTTGGCGGGCTGGTGCAGTTGCGGCTTGGAAACGGATTGAAGCGGAGGAACACTTCTATGGCTTTGGGGAACGCACGGGGTTACTCGACAAGTTGTCTAAAGTTCAAACCAACTGGACGTTTGATGCACTCGATTACGACGTACTTACAGACAACATGTATCAAGCGATTCCCTTCTTCATGGCGTTGCGTCCGGGAGTTGGGTACGGGTTGTTCTTCAACACTACCTTTTGGAGTCAGTTTGATATTGGGGCCCAGCAGCCTGGTGTTTGGCGAATGGAAACACAGGGCAGTGAATTGGATTACTACATTATTTATGGTTCTGAACCTGCAAAGATTCTCAACACTTACACTCAACTCACAGGTCGAATGCCGTTGCCACCTCGGTGGGCACTAGGTTATCACCAATGTCGTTGGAGCTACGAGTCTCAGGATATCGTTCGCGAACTTGCCCGTGAATTTCGCGATCGCAGAATTCCCTGTGATGTCATCCATCTCGATATCGACTACATGGACGGGTATCGCGTCTTTACTTGGAGTTCTAAGCGTTTCGCTGATGCGCCGCAATTACTCCATGACCTGAGTCAGAAGGGTTTCAAGACAGTAACGATTATTGACCCAGGCGTTAAGTATGAGCCAGAAGCCGATTATCGAGTTTTTGATGAAGGGCTAGAAAAGGACTATTTTGTACGCAAAACAAATGGTCAGTTATTTCATGGCTATGTCTGGCCGGATAAAGCTGTCTTTCCCGATTTCTTGCGTCCTGAGGTACGGGATTGGTGGGGAAGTTTGCAAAAAAGCCTCACGAGTATCGGCGTAGCAGGAATTTGGAACGACATGAACGAGCCTGCACTTGATGATCGTCCCTTTGGTGACCCCGGTAATAAGATTTGGTTCCCTCCCGACTCTCCACAGGGACCTGCTGAAGAAGGTGCAACCCATGCTGAAACTCACAACTTGTATGGATTGACAATGGCACAAGCATCTTATCAAGGGCTTGAGCAGTTACGCCCTAAAGAACGTTCTTTTGTGCTGACGCGCTCCGGCTATGCGGGCATTCAACGTTGGTCAGCCGTATGGACTGGGGACAATCAAGCGCTCTGGGAACACCTGGAAATGTCGATACCGATGCTCTGTAACTTGGGTTTATCGGGTGTTGCCTTTGTTGGTGCTGATATCGGTGGATTTGCCGGGAATGCGACGGCTGAACTATTTGCCCGTTGGATGCAAGTGGGAATGCTTTACCCCTTAATGCGGGGACACTCGGCACTGAGTACCGCACAGCATGAACCTTGGGTATTTGGCGACAAGGCTGAGAAAATTTGCCGCGAGTACATCGAACTCCGTTATCGCTTGCTACCCTACCTCTACACTCTCTTCTGGGAATCCGCAACAACTGGGGCACCAGTTCTACGCCCTCTCCTCTATCACTTCCCCAATGACCCACAAACCTACACTCTCTCTGACCAGGTGATGCTAGGGGCTTCACTCATGGCAGCACCTATCTACCGTCCCGGCGTTGAACACCGTGCCGTGTACTTACCAGAAGGACGTTGGTACGACTGGTGGAGTCATGAAGCTTTTGAAGGTCCCACACAGATACTTGCCCACGCACCGCTTGAGCAGATGCCCTTGTATGTTCGGGCTGGCTCGATTATTCCGATGGCACCCGTGATGCAATATGTAGATGAGCGTCCCTTAGACCCATTAACAATTCGGGTGTGGAGAGGTACTGGCGAGTGGACGCTTTATGAAGATGACGGTCACACCTTTGAGTACAAAACAGGTGCTTGCTGCACAACAACCTACCGCATTCATTCAGAAGAGCAACAAACAATCGTCGAAATTGGAGCGCGAGAAGGTGAGTGGACACCGACTGCGCGTGAAACGGTTGTAGACCTCGTCGGTGTTGGTGAACAACGCTTCGTCGATGATGGCACAGCACGCCAGCTAACGTTCTCAACAAATTTAGACTGACGCAGTGATTGGAAAGGCAAGGAAGGGGAAGACTCAATGCTGTTCGGATAAAGCCGACCTAACCCCCCAACCCTCCTTCCCTGCTAGGGAAGGGGGGGAGTCCTGCTCTCCTCTCCTAAGAGAAGAGGGGTTGGGGGAGAGGTTAACCGAACAGTATTGGGGGAAGACTAGTCTGTCTTTGAGCTAGCGTATTTGTTACTCTTCCTCTCCACTCCACTCAATGCCTCATAACCTGGGACTGATGAACGTTTCTTCACAGGTTGCTAACTTAGGTTGGATACTCGCAGTACCAAAAGTTTTTGGCGTTGCATTCAAGATCAGCTAATCTAGCTGCATCGAACTAGAATTACGGCTTTGTCAAGCCACAGCAGGTGGGAGGTTGTTTGTGAGTCTAGGCAGATGGATTGGCTTACTTGCCTTTATCGTCTCCGTGTACATCTTGTGGGAAATTCGGCAGGTAGTGTTACTTATATTTGCCGCCGTCGTGCTTGCCAATGCCTTAAATATTTTGGTGAAACGATTCCATCAGTCGGGGATGAAGCGGGCTTTTGCTGTCCTGCTTGCGATTTTTCTCTTGATTGCAGTCTTTGTCGGCTTTTTCTTGGTAATTGTGCCGCCCTTTGCTTCTCAGTTTCAAGAGCTAAGTGAGTTAGTTCCCAAAGGGATACAACGATTCAGCAGTTGGTTTGAGATACTCCAAAGTCGGATTTCTCCTCAGTTGATGGAGTATATTCCGAATGTTGACCAACTGATTCAACAGTTACAGCCTTTAGCTAATCGATTGTTGGGTGGTGGCTTCACATTTTTCTCTAGTTCTTTGGGCTTCCTTGGTCAGTTTTTGCTGGTGCTAATTTTGACGTTGATGCTATTAGCTGACCCTACCCCTTATCGTAAAAGTTTTATACGACTTTTTCCCTCTTTTTATCGGCATAGAGTCGAAAATATATTAGATCAATGTGAGGTGGCTTTGCGGGGGTGGCTGATTGGTATTCTCTTCAATATGTTTGTCATTGCCTCGTTGAGTTTTGTTGGCTTGCTGATACTGAGAGTACCGTTAGCCTTAGCACAAGCCGCGTTAGCAGGTATTTTGACTTTTATTCCTAATATTGGACCGGCGTTAAGTGTTATACCGCCAATTGCGATCGCTTTACTTGAGACACCTTGGAAAGCGCTCGCGGTGTTGATTCTCTACGTGTTGATTCAACAAGTTGAGTCGAACTTGCTCACGCCTTATGTAATGGCACAACAGGTGTCACTATTACCTGCTGTAACGTTACTTGCTCAAGTATTTTTTGCGACTTTTTTCGGTTTCTTAGGCTTACTCCTAGCTCTGCCTTTAACTGTTGTTGCTCAGGTTTGGCTTAAGGAAGTAGTCATTAAAGATATTCTTGATCAATGGCAGGGTCACAAAAAAAAACAGACTGAATTAGTCATTGTTAATGATTCACCTGAGGCACATGAGTCTGATCAGGCAGCCCAAGAGAATATAGCCATTCACGATAAGCCAAGTGCTAATGATTTAGAGAGGAAATAGGGGATAAGTCAGCAAATCTACTGATAAGTAAGTTAGTGGAAATTAACAGTGTTGGTTGAGTGTGATTAAGGATTGGGGATTAAGGAACTTTACTTAGTCCTTGTCATCGTCCCTAGACAAATAACCTACCCCTAAAACTCTCCCCCTGCCTTTCCGGCTTCCCTGGCTTCCCCTGCCTTTTCTCTTCATCGCGATCGCTTTTCTTAAAAAAATAACTACGCACCAAGAAGCGCGGTAGCATAAATCCTGCTGCTTAAGCAGATTGCATCTACTAACAAGGAAAGTCTCATGAATTACAAAAATAAGCTGCTTCCATGGTGTATAATTCGCAACTTCCCTAATATGCACTCACAGCTCATCATTCGCTTTCGCCGCCGCAATGACGCTGAAGCCCATCTACAAATCCTCAGGGCGAACAATCCAAACGCTTCCTACGAAATCACGTTTGATGTGACACCAGAGCAATCGGACTGGACTATCCAGCAAGGACAACTTCAATTCCACCGGAATTTTGAGTTAAATAACCGATTTCATCAATCCACTCTTGTAAGGGCGCAGCATTTGGATAGCCAAACTTAGGATGTAGTCATAACTAGGCTGATGTGCATTCAAATTGCATTTTGCTCTTGACGGTTGGGTCAATCGGGGCTGGGGAGTGGCGATTAGGGATTAGGGATTGGGATGAATCAAAATGGGCTTGTGCCCGCTTGATTTGGAAAAATTCTTGACCTGCCGCCAGTCCCCAGAGACATGAAGGACGTTCCTCTCCACTTGATCTAAACTGACAAATTTGCCCTGTTACTTAAAGGCAACGAGAGCTTAGTTCCCGAATCCTGTGCCCCTGTTGCACATACGCCGATAACTCATATCATGCGAACCCTTGCTGAAATTAATGACAAAATTCGTCGCCAACGTGCTGTGGTTTGGACGGTAGAAGAACTGAAAGCACGGGTAGCAGAGGTTGGTGTTACTCAGGCGGCAAAAGAAGTGGATGTAATTACCACTGGCACATTTGAACCAATGGAGTCGTCGGGAGCGATTATCAACTTGGGTCATACAGACCCACCTATGAAGATTCGTAAGTGCTGGATAGATGGTGTCCCGGCTTATGCTGGCTTTGGGGCAGTGGATTTATATTTAGGGGCAACTCAAGTCGTAGACTATACAGGTACGAGCGAACTTCCAGACGTTGAAGAGTCGAGAGAACGCGGCGGCGGTCATGTCATTGAAGACCTGATTGCGGGTAAACCGATACAGTTACGAGCGATTGGGCAGGTCACAGACTGCTACCCTAGAGCATCTTTTGAGACAACCATTACACGCGAAACAATTAATCAGTTTTATTTATTTAATCCCCGGAATCTATACCAAAACTTTATTGTGGGTGTAAATGGAGGCGATCGCCCTTTATATACCTACCTTGGTCCCCTTCAACCCCGACTTTCAAATGCCGTCTATTCCAACCCTGGTGCCATTTCTCCCCTCCTGAATGACCCAGATCTAAAACTCATTGGGATTGGAACTCAGATTTTCCTGGGTGGTGGCATCGGCTACATTGCATGGGAAGGCACTCAGCATTTCCCTTTACAAAAACGTCTTCCGAATCGCACACCAATTGGGCCTGCTGCAACTCTCGCTTTGATTGGTGACGCTAAGCTGATGAACCCTAAGTGGGTACGGGGATGCTATTTCAAAAACTATGGTCCATCCCTAATGCTTGGCGTTGGCGTACCCCTGCCTGTTTTAACAGAAGAGGTTGTTAATGCTTGTGCTGTCCAAGATAAGGATATCGTTGCTCCCGTAGTGGACTTTTCCATTCCTCGTCGTGTCCGTCCTACCTTTGGGTTAGTAAGCTACGCCCAACTTAAAACAGGTCGCATCGTCATTGATGGCAAAGCAGTACGGGTTGCTCCCCTTGCCAGCATCTTCCTCTCGCGGCAAGTTGCTTTGGAATTGAAGCAATGGATTGAAAGCGGCGAGTTTACTCTTACTGAACCCGTTGCGGCAATTCCGATGGATCGCTCTTTCTTACCTCAAGATCGTTGGGGTTCTCAAATTGCTCTGGAGTAGAAGTGGTCAGCTATCAGCAGTTAGCTATCAGCTAGAAGCCAAGTCACCAAAAAGTGATTGGGTAGCCAACTAAACGCCGCCATCATTCTTCGCTCCTCCCACTGGCAGGAGCGTTACGGAATATTATTGGGCTTGTATTAGCCTCAGCCTCGCTGTTGAGGGCTGATAGCTGAAAGCTGATAGCTTAAATCAAGAAGGACTCCCGGAAGTGCCTCCGCCACCTCGCTGTTCGCTGCGCTTGATTGGTTTGGGAACCGATTCTCGACGCTTGGGTGGTGTTGTTGCTGCTGGACGCTCTCCTTTGCGAACAGGGCGTTGATTAGAGGTACTCTTTCTTCCTTCAGGTCGCCTTCCGTAAGGGGGTTTCCTTCCGGTTCGCTTCTTCACAGGCATTAAACCAATGTCGTTTGCCTCCTGAATCAGCAGAGTATTAGCCTGTAGCTGGATATGCAAATCCCAGAAGTGACCAACAGCCCGGTCTCCTAGAGAACCCTTAAGCTTCAATTTAAAAAACTTAATTTTCTCTGACTCTTTGCGAGGAGACTGCTTAATCTTGACGATTACTTGTTCTTGTTCCCGCGACTGGTAAATTACCTCACCGCGAATGGAAAAGTAGCCATCATTAAGAACCGATGAGGAGTCAGATTTTGGCTCGTCTGTAACCTTCTGTGTCTCAGAACTCTCCGACACTTCCTCAGTCGAGGAGGGTGCAGTTGATGCTGGCTGATTCAGTTTTTCGGGTTCCCAAACCCCAACAATTTGGACATGTAAGTTACCGTCTTCTTGCCTTGAACGGGGATAAACAACCCAAAGGTGGGGTTGATCTAAGCTCAAGTGATTCTTCACCAAGCTCATCACTCGACCTAGTAACACTGCATCAATCAATGTTCCATCCGCCGCCAAGAGCGTGCCCCGCGTTAATTGGTCTACCGAAGGCATATATTGCCCTCGTATTAGACCAATCGCTCGGTACTGCATCGCTTCACTCGGCGGAGGAATCGGTTGCTGTCGCTGAACGTCTGGTAACGTTGTCTCAGTTGAATCAGCCGTTTGGGCTGATTCAGTGGGCGTGTTTGGCGAATCGTCGGCTGGCGTTGATTGGTGCTGGTTTTGCACACTGTTCGTTTCTGGTGGATGATCACCAGACGACTTAGGTGAGTCGGAAGACCGATTCACGAGATGACTCATATAACCTCTAACCTCCTAGCGGCGGAGACACATTCCCTTGTGGGAGTTTCGCTGATATCATCAGCATGGTTTTGAAAACAATCCAGCTATTTGGGGCAACTCTAAGAAACAATGCTCTTAAAAAAAAGCTCACAAAAAGCCGGAAGGTGAGAGAGCTTGCTATCAGTCTGCTCATTGTACAGAATGCAGTGAGATGACTGGTATATCCGCAAAGTTTATGGAATCTTTAATCGGAGATGCCCGCACTCGATTATAGCTAGGCTCATTTCTGCCAATATTCTGGCACGCTTCCAGTTTAGACAACTGGAAAATCTCTCGTGTCAGTTAATAATGTCATATAGAGTTCAAAGAATTTTTGTGTCTCAAAAGCGCAATCCCTGGATCAATGTGGTGCTGGTGCTAGCTGTGCTGGCATTTGTCGGTTTTTCGATGGTTCCTTTACTGGGCAGTATCTTTGAGGGGAGTGAACCCTCAGCGAGAACTACACCAGCAGCTACACCAAGCATTTCAGCAGACAAGAAAGCAGAACTGGAAGCTCAAGCCAAAGGTTACGAACTGGTTGTACAACGAGAGCCACAAAATGTTACAGCATTAAAAGGGCTTTTGGAGGTGCGACTACAGCAAGGGGATGTCCAAGGCGCGATCGCTCCCTTGGAACAGCTAGCCAAGCTGAATCCTGACCAAACTGATTATGCCGTCTTGCTGGCTCAAGCCAAGCAGCAAACAGGCGATCGCGAAGGTGCAGCTCAAACCTACCGCACAATTCTTGCTTCAAAGCCTGGTAACTTGAACGCACTTCAAGGACTCGTAAGTCTGTTAATCCAGCAAGATCGTCCAGAAGCGGCAATCGGGCTATTGCAGGATACTCTCAAAACTGCAACACAAGTTAATGAGATTCAGCCAGGAAGTGTGGATGTTATCTCAGTACAGCTATTGTTAGGTCAAATCTATGCGGCTGAGCAGCGTTACACACAAGCGATCGCTGTCTATGATGAATCCATCAAAGCCAATCAACAAGATTTTCGCCCTGTCCTAGCTAAAGCATTAGTTCTGAAACAACAAGGGAAAATCGCAGAAGCAAAACCTCTATTCACAACCGCTGTTTCCCTAGCACCACCTCAGTACAAAGACCAAGTTAAGCAGCTATCAGGCGATACGCCAGCCCCCACTAGTTCACCGCCTACAGGGACAACACCAGCCCCTAACAGTTCTCCGCCTACAGGGACAACACCAGCCCCTACTAACTCACCAGCTAACGCTACACCAGATTTTCCAGAACCATTACCTAGTGCTAGTCCCTAATTAGGGAATGGGGAATGGGGAATGGGGAATGGGACTTTCATGTTCGTATTCGCGTTGGCAGGTAGGCGCGTAGCACTGCATAACACAGCAAATGTTCCGGCGTAAGCCCACTTCATAGAATCTCTTGAAGAGCGGAATGTGAGTTTTCCCCAATCCCCAATTCCCAATTAATACTTCCGCTCTTTTGGCTCAAACAAAGTGATACTCACAGGTTTATATTGCAGGTCAATGCCTGCTGGTGAGTAGTAAGCGAGAGTGTGCTTGAGGAAATTGGTATCGTCTCGCTCAGGATAGTCTTCGCGGCAATGCGCCCCACGGCTTTCCTGACGATTTAGGGCAGACGTGAGGATGATTTCTCCAACAAGCATTAAATTACGAAGTTCCAAAGCTTCAGTTATTTCTGTGTTCCAGCAGTTGCCCTTGTCGTCCAAGTAAATCTGCTGGTACTGCTGTTGCAACTGTTGCAGCTGGTTTAAGCCCTCGCGCATTAACTCATCACTGCGGAAGACACCACAGTAGTCAGTCATGCAGTCTTGGAAAGCTTGACGCAGTTGTCCTATTCGGATGGTTCCAGATTGATTAAACAGGGCAGTAATTTGTGAGTAAGCCGCATTAAGGTAGGATTGCTCATTAATATCTGGCAGTTTACGGTTTTGGATATATTGTGCGATCGCAGCACCTGTTCTTTTCCCATAAACAACACATTCCAACAGAGAATTACTCCCTAGACGGTTTGCGCCATGCACTGAGACACAAGAAGCTTCACCAGCCGCAAAGAAGCCTTCAACTAACCCATCAGCACCACTACGCACTCGTCCATCCGTGTTGACAGGGATTCCTCCCATCGAATAATGGATAGTTGGTCGGACTGGCATCGGCTGATGGACAGCATCAATACCGAGTAATCGATGCGCTTCCTCCCAGCAGAAGGGAACCCGACTCATAATCTTTTCTTGTCCCATGTGGCGCAAGTCGAGATAGACAAACGGACCACCAGCACTGCCATCCAGATGAATACCACGACCCGCACGGATTTCACGGGTAATCGCTCTTGAGGTGATATCACGAGGAGCAAGTTCCATCTTACTAGGCGCGTAAGTCGCCATAAAGCGATCGCCTTCTGAATTGATGAGATACGCCCCCTCACCTCGCACCGCTTCGGAAATCAATACACCCACTGGATACAAACCTGTTGGGTGAAACTGCACAAACTCCATATCCTCTAGTGGTACACCTGCAACGGCTGACATGGCTAAACCGTCACCCGTCGAGGCATAGTCATTCGAGGTTGTATTAAATGCTCGTCCATAGCCACCAGTGGCAAACATTACTGCCTTTGCCCGTAGCACTTCCAGATTGGTGTCTAGGATGTTGAACATCACAACACCTTTTGCCTGGGCATCTTCCAAAATCAGCTGCATCACGTACCACTCTTCGTAGATACGGACACCGTTACGCCGGAGGTTGTTCACTAATTCGTGTAAGATGGCGTGTCCGGTTTTATCTGCTGCGTAGCAGGTACGTCGATGAGAATGCCCTCCAAACGCCCGTTGAGCAATCCGACCATCAGGCAAACGGGAGAACAACACTCCCATGTGTTCTAGGTCAATAACAACATCTGGGGCTTCACGGGTGAGAATTTCAACAGCATCTTGGTCTGCCAGGTAATCAGAACCTTTAACCGTATCAAAAGCATGGGCTTCCCAAGTATCGTCAGCGTCCACATTTTTCAGCGTTGCCGCCATCCCGCCTTGGGCAGCGACAGAGTGGGAACGAATGGGGTGAGTTTTGGCAATGAGGGCTACATCCAGCGTCGGGTCAGTGCGTTTAATCTCTAAGGCAGCGCGACATCCGGCTAATCCGCCACCAACAATAACGACATCGTGTTCTCGCATTCTTTAGTTGGATCTCTAGAATTCTTTGCTGTATTTATCCTGGCACTAATAAAAATTCCCCGCCTTTAGGGGGGGGAACTTCTTAATTCTTTGTCGGAGTAGGGATAAGCACGGGACACCGGCCCTACTTAAAAATGACTCTTTAACTGGCTACTTGGGCTGGTTTCTGGACAGGCTGAATTCCTTGAGTTGTCTCACTCGTCTCGCCTTCTTGCATCGGAGAAAGCTCAATATGGTTTAGTAGTGTGGTTACGAAGGCAAAGACCAAAAAAGGCAGAGACAGCACCAAAATTAACCCAACAGTCGCTAAGGCATAGATTTGGCGATCAGCACTCCAAAGAGCTAGTGCAGAAGCGAGGCTGAAGAAAATGACGATTAACCAAACGATGATTTGTCCATATATGTCACCAAAGCTTAGGGTGCAGCTAAAGCGGTATCTGCTAAATTTATCCATGATTTCCCTCGACACATTTCTTTAAATTTTAAGGATAAGCGTCGTATTCAGATTTGGGTCATTTCTCAATATATTTTTAAGCGGCTTGAAACATAAGTTTACGAATTTCGCTTTATATGAGCAGGGAGTTTTTTTGGAGTGTAACTAATGACCGACTTTCTTATCCTGACCGTGGTGAACAAGTTAACAAGAGGGTGCATTAAGTAGAAGACTAATAGTGAACGTTGCCCCTTTGCCAGTGCTACTAGCGGTTATCTTTCCGCCATGTGCTTCTACAATGCGTCGGGCGATTGCAAGCCCTAAACCTGTTCCACTGCCTTGACGCGAACGGTCTCCTGTATAGAACTGTTCAAAAATATGAGGAAGATCGCGATCGCTGATTCCTAATCCTTGGTCTTGGATTTTCAAAGTAATTTGGTTCCCTTCTACCTGTCCTGAGATAAAGACTGTAGAATCTTGTACCGAGTGCTTGAGAGCATTGTCCAGGATATTTAGAAACGCTTGTAAGAGCCTTTCTGGATCACCCTCTATCTCAAGATCAGGAACGTCTGCGACGATTGTCATATTCTTGGAGTGCATCCGGGACTCGATCGCTCGTACAGCCCGATTCATTAGATCTCGCACTCGAATAGGCTGTTGTTCCAGTGTGGTGACACCCGCTTCTAATCGTCCTAAATCCAGTAAATCCTTAATCAGTCGGGAGAGACGCATTGTCTCATCTTGCGCTGTCTGGATAAAGCGACTGCGTAACTCTGGTTCCTCATCAGCACCACTAGCAAGTGCGTCCAAAGTAACATAGACGTTGCTGACTGGAGTGCGTAGCTCGTGAGATACATTAGCCAGAAAGGCACGTCGCTCTTGATCAAGAGAAGCTAACCGTTTACTCATTCGGTTCAACTCAGTCGCTAATTGACCAAGTTCATCCCTTCGATGGATGTTCAACTTGTCTCCTAAATGACCACCGCCCACGTCAATCGCAAAATTACGCATCGCCTTAATTGGATTTGCCATATTGCGGGCAAGACGTTCGCTAATGAAGGCACAGAGCACAACCGTCACCACGAGCGCTCCTAGAAGTGTGAAAATAACTATGCGAAACTGACGCTGGAACTGTTCTAGCGTTATCGACATTCGTAGGATACCCAGTCGGCGACCGTTACGGGATATAGGTCGTGCTGTGTATAATCGGTCATCGTTTGACAGGATACCTTTCGCTACCCCTTGCGCTGGCTTATTTTGAAGCGCCTCCTTCATTCCAGGAACAGTCTTCCAATCAGCTACCTGTCGATCTAGCTGGGGAGAAGACGTGACCAGTAGGCGACCCTCTGGCGTAAAGAGGCGCAGAGTAACGGATTGACGCGCCCCATAACGTTGCACTATCACTTCTACTCGCTTGAAATTATTTTCCTCCAACTCGTCAGCTATGCTCTCACTGAGGGCAGTAGACCAGGCATCTAAATCAGCCTGCCTCATACTCATGAAATAGCCGTAGAAAGACAGGATAATGTAGCCTGCCAGGATAGAGGTTCCTAAGACCGTGAGCGCCACATAAGTGACTAACAGTTTTTGGTAAATTGAATTCCAGCGAATACGAATTGGTAACCAATCCATTAGAAGTTAAAGGTTAAAGGTCAGAGGTTGGAAATTTTCAACCTGCTTGTTGTACTCTTTGACAATGAGAACTTATTAAGAGTTTTGACCAGACGCACGGCTCCGTAAAACAGCTTTTATGCGTGCTAGGAGTTCACGGGTGTTAAAGGGTTTGGTGATATAGTCATCTGCACCTGCTTCTAAGCCCCAAACTTTATCAATGTCCTGGTCTTTAGCTGTCAGCATGATGATTGGTACTTTAGAAAATGCTCTGATGCGCCAGCAGATTTCCATGCCATCTATCTCTGGTAGCATTAAGTCCAAAATGATGATGTCTGGCACCTCTTTATGAAATAGTTTGAGAGCCGCTCGACCATCCGCTGCCGTTGTTACTTGGTAACCTTCTTTAACTAAGGCATAGCTCAGGCTAGCTCGCAATGCCTCTTCATCATCAACTAGTAAAACTTGTGTCATATAACTTTACCCTCCTAGGTAAAGTATACCTAAGAGAGCGGAATCCAAATTTTAGACATTTTCACCATAAAATACTAAGCAGAAAGAAATTGCTTTCTACTACGGTAAGTTCTTCTACGAAACAACTGCTTGAACTCAGATCTGGATATCACTCCTTTATCTGTAAATACCTGAGTGTTTTTGTTCCATAGAAATGCTGGGATTGTAATTACAACCCCAGCAAAGCTAATGAAAACCAGAATTCTTAACTATTGGTTGCCCTGATTAGTTGGTGTAGTGGTGCCACGGCGAAGATAACCTTGTACATTGCTAACCGCTCGTGTGGCATAAGGGTTGTTAGGACGTAGCTGAAGCGCCCTTTGAAAGTAAGCCAAAGCAGTTTGGTAGTCTCTTAGCTGGGTTGCCGTGTACCCAGCGTTCATGTATTGAGTAAATGCATCTTGCTGACCATTAGCTTGCCCAGCGCCAGTTTGACCAGTACCTGTTTGCCCAGAACCCCTTTGCTCAGTGCCAGTTTGACCAGTACCAGCGCCTGTACCACCCGTACCTGTACTGCCTTGACCAGCACCTGTGCCACCAGCGCCTGTACCGCCTTGACCCGCGCCTGTGCCACCCGTACCTGTACCGCCTTGACCAACACCTGTGCCACCAGTGCCTGTACCACCTGTACCTGTGCCACCTGTACCTGTGCCTGTGCCACCTTGACCAGCCCCGGTTCCGCCAGTACTGCCTTGACCAGTGCCCGTTCCACCCGTGCCGGTTTGACCAGCCCCGGTTCTACCCGTGCCAGTTTGTCCGGCACCCGTGCCGCCAGTGCCGCCAGTGCCAGTTTGTCCAGCACCCGTGCCACCAGAACCTGTTCCACCAGTGCCCGTACCACCAGCGCCTGTTCCACCAGTTCCTGATGTACCCTGAGCTAATAATTGTCCGCTTCTCCCAGTAGATTCAATTCGGCGATCGCGTTTATTGAGAGAGCTATCAAAGCTACTAGAGTTGGAATTGGCGAGTGCTAAGGCTGGCAAAGCGAGAAAAACACTAGCACTAGCAACGCCTATCAAGCTAACAAGTTTTGTAACTGAATTTTTCTGATTTTTTGCCTTCATGGCTATATCCTGAGTATTATGCTAAAAGCACTTTGAGGTTTCAAGCAGTCTGGTAAAAATTGAACAGATCTTGCTAGTTTAAAAAGATTTGAACTTGAAGAAGCTACATCAGTTAGAGCGCTAATGACATATTCTTGAAGCTTCTATTTAAAAAGTTAATTCTGTAACTTTTCCGGCTCGTCTACCTAAAGAGTCGTCTATGTGTTAAGTGAATATGTCTAATAGGTACTAAATCAGCTAACCTTATCCATTCGCCTTTGAGTTTTCGCGTAACTAGATGCTGAGTTTGATTGGATTATGACAAGAGACACCCCCTCAGGAAGGAGTGTCTCTAAAGTGTTCTTTATCCAAACTAAGTGGTTGTTTCCGCTTCAGGCAGAAGTCACAAGCCGTTTTCGTAGCGATTCAGCGCGGGTTTTTGCGATCAGATTATCGGGTTCATATTTCAACGCCTCTTCGTAGGTTTGCAAAGCCTGCGCTGTTAGCTTCTTGCGCTCGTAAACATGACCCAGGTTGTTGAGTGCCGTAATATAGCCTGGATTTAGCTTTATCGCTTCCTTGTACTCGCGAATCGCAATATCGTACTGTTCTTGTGAAAAGTAGGCAAAGCCAAGGGCATTGTGGACAGGAGAAAGGTTTTCTTCCTCATTGTCCACACCCTTTAGCGCTTTTTGGAGTACAACAATGGCTTGGGCGAAGAGTTTCTTATCCGTATAAATGCTGCCCAACTCGTAATACTCTTGAACTGTTCCTCGCTCTTTCTTGAGCTTTCCTTCCAGTCGAGAGAGTGCTGTCTCGACTTTACGAGTTTTAAGGACTTGACGGACTACCGCCCAACCAGCACTGGCAAGTATCACTAGCAAGACAGACAGATAAATAATAGGAAGTGAATTTTCCATGATTACGTGAAACTATAAGGCTTCAATATGATCTTATGGTAGCCCCCAAGCGGCAATCCGTTGTGCTAGCCACCCTGATGCTTGCCAACGAGCGATCGCTCCATTCACCCGTTGCCTTAAAGGATTGTACTGTAATCCCTTCGGCATCACGACACACAAGGCTTCCCCGGAAAGTCGCACAGGCAACAGCCGATACTCAGGATATTCTTGCACCCAACCTGTGAGGACACTGTTGTCAGCCGCAAACGCGATCGCCTCACCACTTTCTAGAAGCGATCGCGCCTCTTGGTAGGAATCAACCCCCACCAGCTTCGACGCTGGTAAGGCATAATCTACAACAGCAATTGTGCTAGAGCCATTGAGTACCGCAATCGTACCTGTCGCCACATTACTCAATTTGGCAATCGAGCGATCTTTGGTTACTAAACCAGTGCCATCCAGATAATAAGGTCTACTGAGGTTCACTAAGCGGGAACGAGAATCCGTTGCGGTTACTCTTGCGATCGCTAAGTCAACTTTTCCCTCTAGTACCGCATCGAGCCGATCAACATTCTTCACCGGCTGCAAAACAACAGCCTCAGGATTCCCTAAGAGTTCTTCCGCTAGATGCTTCGCCAAGTCGATCTCTAACCCTTGCAGATTACCCGCAGCATCACGAAAACCTAGCGGACGGAGATTATCTTTGACAGCAACAATCAACTTACCTCGTTCTTCAATCTCATCTAGTTCAGCACTTTGCACTGGCGCTAGGGCAACTAAAGACAAGGCTACGAATCCCGCTACTAAACTAAAGCTAAAGAACCTACGGCTAAACCCCATGGTGTACCTTGAACGGAAATCCAAGTTTGCGAACTAGTGTAGAGGTTTAATGAAGCAATGAAGCTCATGTAGAGACGCTACAGGTAACGCCTCTACTCTCTTTTCCCAACTCCTTAGCCTCTAGGCTGGGAAGCTAGTTCCACCACTTTGCCAAAGCTAGCTGGATCGAGTACAGCTAGTTGAGCAAGCATCTTGCGATTGATCTGGATATTGGCTTTTTTCATCAAACCCATCAGTTGGCTATAGCTAACACCATGCTGACGGGCTGCTGCGTTGATGCGAGTAATCCAAAGGCGTCGAAAATCCCGCTTGCGCTTCTTGCGATCGCGGTAGGCGTTGCGTAACGCCTTCATTACTTGTTGATTGGCTGTACGGAAGAGAGTGGAGTGTGAACCCCGGAAGCCTTTCGCCAGTTTGAGAATTTTTTTGCGTCGTTTACGAGCGACGTTCCCGCGTTTTACCCGTGTCATGGCTAGTTATTAGGTGTTAGTTGTTGGTTTTTAGTGGTTAAGACTAGTGTTTCTTTGAGGTTTGGAGGCTAGCGAGAAAGCAGGTTGCTCTTTAGCTAGCGCCTCATTCCTAATCTTTACAAATAGGGCAGCATCAAACGTACATTTCCTGCATCGCGTTCATCTACCAACGACAACTGAGACAGACGGCGCCTCCGTTGGGAGCTTTTGTGTTCTAGCATGTGGTTTTTGAACGCTTTGCGGCGTCTAATTTTGCCACTGCCTGTCGCTCTAAAACGCTTTGCGGCAGCTTTGCGAGTTTTTAGTTTAGGCATCGACTAATTTTAATAAGGACACAATCTATTATCGTACTACTATCTAGGACAGCAAGGCAAACGGCGATTTAGTATCAAATCGCGCTCTAGCTTTGAACAGACCTGTCTTCGCATAGAAGCCTTCCCGATCTGATACTGCACAAACCAACGGGTTGGATACTGATGCTGGCAGCTTTTTCTCACCACTTGCCCCCCTGCCAACCGATTCTGCCTGCCTAGATCCAGTCAATCCGCGTGGGGCTATCCTTGTAACTCTCGGTAATATTTCTAATTCTGTTGGTAATAATTTTGGATTCATTCGCTTTCGTGTTCGTGTCGAATAGACCATACAGAAGAGTCGCACGGAAGCTTACTTCTTGTGAGGAGGGGAGGAAGTGGCAAAACCGCTTGTAATATTTCCTTAACTCTATTTCTCAAACACATAGCTCAAATAAAGTATTTCACTTGTTTGGAAACTCTCATACACTTTGCTATCTTTCACAGCCGCAAATTCTTGTAAAGCGCCTTTGAGGAAAGGAGGTGAGTTAGTTTGAATAAAGTTCTGCCTGCTTTCATCCATTAACTCTAACGCTCGTAAAACATTCGGAGTAATCTCATTAACTTTAATTTGCTTAAGTCCGGAGTGTTCAAAAATCTGCTGGAGAGCTACTACCTCATCAACGGAACGGAAGTCAGCCCAGGAAAAAATACCTCCAGGCTTTAGCACCCTGTTCACTTCTTTAACAAAGTCTTCCATTGAGCCGTAGCAATGTGAGGATTCGACGTTCAACACTATATCAAAAACCTCATCATCAAATGGCAAAAATTCAGCATTCCCTTGTTGAAAAAACAAGTTTGGTAGTTGGTAATTTTTGCGAGATAGTTGAATATTATTATCCGAAAAATCAATCCCTGTCATCCTATCTGGTTTTAAGGATCGTGCCACATAAGCAGCTCCACCACCTCTGCCTGAGCCAACTTCTAAAACCTGTTTTCCTTTCAAATCTACAGCAGTTGCAACATAATGATAGAGTTGGATGAAATAACGATCATTTTCATCTTCCTCTGCCAACTTTAATTCACTTACATTCGGTTCCAGAGGTACAAATCCATAATTCATAAATCTCCAATCAGGTTGTTGGTAGTAGTTAGCAAGGAACTGATACCACCAACGCCATAAAGTGCGTTTAACAACAGGAGATAACTCTAGAAGAAAAAGAAAAATTTTTGTCAGCACAATTGGTTCCTGCTGGTTTTCAAAGCTTGTAGGGTGCGTTGCGTGAGCGCTAGCGCACTAAGACTTGCCGATAAAAGCATTTGGTTCAACAACACTGAATCGAGAAGATTTGCAGCATGGAGCAGAACCAGATTCTTGCTACTATATCCAAAACGTTGACCGCATCCAAGGAAGGACAGTAGACCTTACTCACGATCCTGCACCTGACTTAGTGATTGAGGTTGATATTACCAGTCCCTCTAGTAGAAGATTGGAAATTTACAGGCAGCTAGGCGTTCCTGAAGTTTAGCGTTATCTGGGGCGGACGGTACAAATTCACCAGCGACAAGCAGGAACTTACAATCTCTGCAACGATAGCCAAACGTTTCCTTTTGTTTCTGTCGAAATTATCAATCAATTTTTGCAGCAAGCAGAAACTCAGGATGATACTACCTTTATCCGTGCTTGGCGTAAGTGGGTAAGGGAGCAACTACGAGAAAAGGCAAGTCAGTGTTTGTGCAACGTTTCTGACACGACAGTTTAGTAAAGTAGAATCTATCAACACTTACGGGGTGAGCGTGTCAACGTAGCCACTCCACGACCCAGAGGGCATCAGGACACCTCCAAAACGCTGCACCTGTTCAACTGTCATTAAATAAACCCAAGCAAGCCCTAGCGATTGTCCAGATAGGTTGTAAGTTTCGATTTGCTGCCGGATGTATTCATTCTCTTCTGGTGTCCGATGCGGGTTGTAATCTTCTAATTCATCTAAGACATCTAAAAAAGCTGGATTAGAAAAGGTCAGTACGAAACCCTGAACTGGACTTTCGCCCGGTGTCATTGCCGGGTAACCCAAGGGGAGGTCGAACAGTTGACCAAATGCGATCGCTCTTTTCTCCTCTACTACCTTACCCTCGCAGTAGCGTTGATAGTTGTACTCCCCAGGCTTCAACGTGCCGTAGACAAAAACTTTTAAGTTACTCAAAGTTGGCTCACTCAAGAGAATGTATTGTATTTGTAGTATTGAAACGATTCGCAAGTCATGAATAACAAGATAAAAACACTCAAAGAAAAAATAAACCGACTTCAAGAGAAATTTCTTTAACAAGTAGTCAGTATTATTCAATAGTCATACAGGCACAAATCCCCATCAGGGATGTGTCAGAATACAACAAGCAAAAGGAAGAGAGCGAATCCAGTAGGAGCGATACTGTGGAGTCCCGTTATAACCCAGCAGAAATTGAGGAAAAGTGGCAAGAGACGTGGGCAGAGCAAGGCTTAGACCAGACCCCCACAGAGAAAGATAAGCCGAAATTTTATGCCCTGTCTATGTTCCCCTATCCATCGGGCAACCTGCACATGGGTCATGTCCGTAACTACACGATTACAGATGTTATTGCTAGGGTTCGCCGGATGCAAGGCTATCGGGTACTACATCCAATGGGTTGGGATGCCTTTGGGTTGCCAGCGGAAAATGCCGCGATACAGCGTGGCGTTCATCCCGCCAAGTGGACGTATCAAAACATTACTCAGATGCAGTCTGAGTTAAAACGTTTAGGACTTTCCTACGACTGGAACTGCGAAGTTGCTACTTGTTCCCCGGACTATTACAAGTGGACGCAGTGGATTTTCTTGCAATTTTTCCAAGCGGGACTAGCTTACCAAAAAGAAGCAGCGGTTAACTGGGACCCTGTTGATCAGACGGTATTGGCAAACGAGCAAGTTGATAGTGAAGGTCGTTCCTGGCGTTCCGGTGCAAAAGTTGAGCGCAAGTTGTTGCGGCAGTGGTTCCTCAAGATTACCGACTATGCCGAACAGTTGCTCAATGACTTAGATAAATTGACAGGCTGGCCCGAACGGGTAAAGCTGATGCAAGCCAACTGGATTGGGAAATCAGTCGGGGCTTATTTGGAATTTCCCATTATTGGCTTGGATGAAAAAATCGGTGTATTTACAACTCGTCCAGATACGGTTTACGGCGTTAGCTACGTTGTCCTCGCACCAGAACACCCTCTAACGCCCAAAGTGACTACAACCGACCAGAAAGCAGCGGTTGAAGCGTTTATTCAAGAAGTTGGGGAAGAAAGCGAGTTGGAACGCACAGCAGAGGATAAGCCCAAGCGTGGTATTCCTACTGGTGGTAAAGCGATTAATCCCTTTACAGGAGAAGAAATCCCCATCTGGATTGCTGACTATGTGCTGTATGAGTACGGTACGGGGGCAGTGATGGGTGTTCCGGCTCACGATACCAGAGATTTCCAATTTGCCAAGCAATATCAGCTCCCGATCACAGTTGTTATTGTTCCAGAACAAGGCGATGAAGCCAAGCCACTGGAGGAAGCCTACACCAATCCTGGATTTATGGCGAATTCAGGTGAGTTTGATGGCACAGCGTCTGTTGAAGGGAAACAGGCAATTATTGATTTCGCCCAAAAACAAGGTTATGGCAAGGCCCGGATACAGTATCGCCTGCGAGATTGGTTAATCTCCCGACAACGGTACTGGGGTGCGCCGATTCCTGTAATTCACTGCCCTAAGTGTGGAATTGTTCCGGTTCCAGAATCCGACTTACCTGTGAGATTGCCAGAGGATATTGAGTTTACGGGTAAGGGTGCTTCTCCTTTGGCACAGTTGGAGAATTGGGTAAATGTGTCCTGTCCGAGTTGTGGCACAGCAGCGAAGCGGGAAACGGACACGATGGATACGTTTATAGATTCCTCGTGGTATTTCTTGCGCTATCCCGATGCAAGGAACGAGTCACAAGTTTTTGACCCTGCCAAAACGAATGACTGGATGCCAGTTGATCAGTATGTGGGTGGGATTGAACACGCGATTTTGCATCTACTTTACTCGCGCTTCTTTACTAAGGTATTGCGCGATCGCAAATTGCTCAACTTTGACGAACCCTTCCAACGCCTCCTAACTCAGGGTATGGTTCAGGGCTTAACCTACATGAATCCGACAACGGGTAAATGGATTCCTTCTGACCAAGTAGATCCCAGTGACCCCAAAGACCCGGAAACGGGGGAAAAGCTGGAAGTCTCCTACAAAACGATGTCGAAGTCCAAGTACAACGGGGTCGCGCCGCAAGACGTGATTAATAAGTACGGGGCTGATACCGCACGGATGTTTATCCTCTTCAAGGCACCCCCAGAAAAAGACTTGGAATGGGAAGAAACGGATGTAGAAGGACAGTTTCGCTTCCTCAACCGTGTCTGGCGATTGGTAACAGATTTTGCCACGCATCAGGGTGCAAAGCCTTCCTCTGGGGATGGTGATTTAAGCAAACCTGAAAAAGACTTGCGACGGGCAATCCACACCGCAATTAAATCAGTTACTGAAGATTTAGCGGATGAGTACCAATTTAATACGGGTGTCTCGGAGTTGATGAAACTCAGTAATGCTCTAACTGATGCAGGCTGCAAAGATTCAGCCGTATATGCAGAAGGGATTGAAGCCCTAATATTGCTTTTAGCCCCTTTCGCGCCTCATATTGCTGAGGAGTTGTGGCGGATAACGGGTCATAGTTCGTCAGTTCATACCCAAACTTGGCCTGAAGTTGATTCAGCGGCTTTGGTTGCTGATGAAATTACCTTGGTGATTCAAATCATGGGCAAGACTCGTGGCACTCTAACTGTACCTGCTCAATCTGACCGTGCAGCATTGGAACAGTACGCTCGTGACTCGGAAGTTGCCCAGCGCTATTTGGAGGGCAAGGAGATTAAAAAGGTAATTGTTGTCCCTGGCAAGCTGGTGAATTTTGTGGTGGCTTAGACCTTGGGGGAGTATTGCTCCCCCTTGTCTCTAGAGCAACTTAGCAAGCGTGAAGAAGGCAGACGGCTTTTATGGATGCAATATGGTGAGAGCAACGAGACCTGTTACCAATGCAATCCACCAAATCAAAGATTTTGGTGGAGAGGCTTAAACCCTTGCTGACTGTCATGTCGCCAAAAAGCACCAGCTTTTGGCAGAAGTCAAGCCTTCTGCCATCTGCTATAGCTAGTAACTACTGAATCTGACAGAATTTGCGATCGCGATCAGACTGAGGGTCTTGCCAGGAATAAGCAAAATGGCTCACGCTATTGATTTGCGGAGCGACACGGCGGATTGCTTGCATCTGGGCTTCTAAGGATGGGCGATTACTCACAGGTCGTCCCCAAGTGCCTGCCAGTGCAGGTATGACTTGAGTATTACCAGGCGCTCGATCCGCAACTCGCTTGACCAACGATTCGATACAGCTAGTATTACTATTACCACAGACACCATAAGACATTGGATGCCACTCAATTGAACCGGGGAATCGATCCCAAGGTTGGAGTCGGGAGTCATATCCACCTCGACCGACACCTTGATTCCCATCCGGGAAAAATACGGCTCCTGCTTTGATTCCACTGCGTTGAGCGGGAAGGGTGGCTAAAGAGAGAAAGTCAATGACACCTTGGGCAGCGTGAGCAACACTGAGTTGCCACAGTTGCCATTTGAGCGTGGCAACTGTCTCTGTCGGTGAGGGGGTACGACCTTGCCAGAGGGCAGGCCCCTCACCTGGGTAGAGTTGATTTACAGCCGCAATGTCGCCATCGCTAATCGAACCTTGACGGATATAGCGGGCGATGAGTTCTCGTCCCTTGTTGTTGAGGGCGCGATCGTACAGTGCTTTTTGTGCCGCCTCTCCATAAATCCATAAATCTTGGACTTTGGTAACAACGGAATCGCTGCCTGAACCACGGGGATAGCGAATGTAATCAAATAAAATGCCGTCAGGGCGTCGCTTTGCTATCGCTTGAACGAGCTGGTAGTAGTCAGTCTTGGCTTGCTGGCTGTAAGGGTCAATGAAGGCTTGGGAGCCATCCTTGACGAAGGATAAGCTGGTTTCGCCTCGACCGTTGCGAGCGAGTATGCCTTGTCGATCATAACGCTGGGCGTAGGAGTAGCCAAAATTCATCGTATACATCCAGGCATACACCCGTAACCCCCGCTCATGCCCTTTTTGAATCGCCTGAGCTAATAAATCAACGTTCTCGCTTCCAGGTGTTCGTATAACTGAGGGCCAAGGTGTTGGATTCTCTGATACGGGTAAGAGTGTCTGACCGTCAAAAAACACCTCAACGTAGACTTGGTTGTAGCCTCGGTTAACAATGCGATCTAGAATCTCATCGATCGATCCTGCACGAACATCACAAGGGTACAAGCGCAACCAAATGGCTTGGGTATTCGGCCAAGTGCGATCACGGCATTGCCGCAAGTAGTCAGCGTGTTGTTTTAAAAGAGCTTTGTAGCGTTTATCGGAATCTGCATTGCCTTTTAGGGCGCTGACTCGTAAGTTTTCTTTTTCAGCGATCGCCGCGTTGGAGAACTGGCAATATGCCTGTGTTTGAGCTTGAGCTGTTTGCGTCAACCACCAAGACTGACTGACTAGACTACTAGTGGTCACGAGTGTGGCAACTGCGGCACGATAGAGACGCTGTCTGTATCGCGTCCCTTTCAGAAAACCATTTGACATTCCTACAAACCACAAAAGAATTGAACGTGGGCGTCCTCAGTCTTAGCAGACTGCTAACAGATCGGCAAATATAACATTTTTCAGCTAATTTTCCTTTCGTGGCTCTGGCTCACGATTCCGGACAATCTTAAGAGGATTTTTTCACAAAAAAGAAGGGTTTGACTGCTCAAACCCTTACCCCATTGGTGTTTTAAGCTTAAGTTATCGCGATCACATTTGTGTCGCTTCCTTATGACCCTCGCTTCAGAGCATTCTCGACTTGTTGAAATTCCTGCTCCAAGCGTGTCTTCAATTTTTTCGGGAGAGGACGGTTGGGATAAGAGCTGTAATGACCTGCCAGAGAATTTAATGCCGTTCGCATCGTGGTAAAGGAACTAAGTGTTGCGACAGAGCTATCTCGACGATAGCGAGAGGCAAAGTCATTAATTTTCCCCCGCGCTTCTGCTTGCGCTGCTGCCTTCTCTGGTGCATCTTCCGGTAATTCAATCGCTGTTCTCAAACTCTGCAACAAGGCAAATGTATCCTGACGGTAATCCCCAGTCAATCCCGTGGTACTGCTGTTTGAGGAACATCCCATCAGACCGATGACAGCAACCAAGACAAGGGCAAGAAGACGTGACAAGTAGCGCTTCATATGCATGATTAACGACAAATGAAATTTCAAAATTAGAACTGATCCTATCTTGGATTGGCGCACTCAGGGATCAGTGGAAAGAGGGAGGAGGAAGTGGGGAATGGGGAGTAAGTGCAAAGGAAAAGTTACGTTTATTGAGCTTTCTACCTTTTTAACAAGGTCTGAAGAAAAGCAAAATCTGATACAGCATTGAGGAGAACAGAGAGCTATTAGTGTTTTCATGTTGCATCAGAACACTATTATTGAATTTCCCCGATTTATCCTTGAGGTTCGCCCAGCTTCCCTTCAAATCAATTTGATAATCAGCGCATGAGACAACCTGATTTGACTGTTAGGGAACATGGATTTATAAACCTCAATTCTTTGGGTAGAAGTATGACCGTCCCATGCCTATACAGGCTTTGCCGTTGGTAAATTGTTTAATCCATGTTCCTTAGCTCAGGCGAATATCGCCATATAAAGTAGCAAATCTTCAGAAAAAGAAATTTTGTGAGATATTGATTTATTTAAAAAATACTAATATAATCATACATAGTAATAAGTCAGCCTAATTTATTTTCTGCTTCAATAAAGGTTCATTTCGCAAGCAGAATCTGGAACGGGGGAACCATTTCCTGGGGCAAATCTTCCAATTTCACTTCGTTCTGAGAACGGGGGAAATAAGGAGAAGGACATCTCTCAGTCCTAGCCCGTCAGCTAACTCCGTAGGCATGGAGAGGAGACTGAAAGTACAACACTTTAGATTTATTGTGTGTTCTCGTCAGTGTCCTTGGCTGGTAACTGTCCGCTTCGTTGCACCTGCCTGTAGACTCTGAGGAGCCGAAATTTTCGTGTCAACTCCTGGGTCTGAGGCAGGGAAGCTACCCATGAGGTGAAAATCTACTATGTTCGTGAATCAAAAGAATCGTGTTGCCTTAATTTCTGTTAGTGGCGATCCAGCAGCGGAAATTGGTCAAGAAGAGGCTGGAGGGCAAAACGTTTATGTGCGCCAAGTTGGATTAGCACTCGCTCAGCAAGGATGGTCTGTGGACATGTTCGCCCGTCGAATCAGTCCTGATCAATCCGCTATCGTTCAACATGCACCGAACTGTCGGACAATCCGCTTAACAGCAGGCCCACAAAAGTTTATTGGTCGAGATACTGTCTTTAACTACCTGCCAGAGTTTGTTCAGCAATTTCTAGCATTCCAGAAACAAGAAGGTATTCAATATCCCTTAGTTCATACCAACTATTGGTTATCTTCTTGGGTTGGGATGGAATTAAAAAAGCACCAATCTTTGGTACAGGTACATACTTACCACTCTTTAGGAGCGGTGAAGTATCGGTCAGTTAGTGACTTACCTGCGATCGCATCAACGCGCTTAGCGGTAGAAAAAACCTGTTTAGAAACTGTGGATTCCGTGGTTGCAACGAGTCCCCAAGAAGGGGAACACATGCGTAAGCTCGTTTCTACCCAAGGAACAATTGAAATGGTTCCCTGTGGCACTGATATTGAGCGTTTAGGTTCAGTTGATCGGCTGACGGCACGGGGTGAGTTGGGGATTCCTGAAGACGCGAAAGTCGCCTTGTATGTTGGACGGTTTGATCGGCGTAAGGGAATTGAGACACTAGTAAGAGCGATCGCATCCTCTAAGTTGCGTGGAACTAGTGATTTGAGATTGATCATTGGGGGTGGTGCTCGTTCGGGAGAGAGCGATGGCATTGAACGCGATCGCATCCAGAGTATTGTTAAAGAACTGGGTATAGAAGCAATTACTACCTTCCCTGGACGACTTACCGAATCCGACTTACCGATTTACTACGCCGCCGCAAATGTTTGTGTCGTACCTAGTCATTATGAACCCTTTGGTCTAGTGGCAATTGAAGCAATGGCTTGTCGGACACCCGTCGTTGCCAGTAAGGTTGGAGGCTTGCAGTTTACCGTCGTGCCAGAAGTCACAGGTTTACTTGTACCGCCCAAAGATGATGCCGCATTTGCCGAAGCAATTGACCGTATCCTCGAAAACCCGGCTTGGGGAGAGCAACTTGGGGAAACAGGTCGGCAACGGGTAGAAATTGCCATGAGTTGGGATAGTGTGGCATCCTGGCTTGGATGCCTGTATGAGAAACTAATTTCTCAAAATGCGCCTGTTTCTGCCAAAACCTCTCAAGTAGCCGCCTAAGAACTTTTAGCGCTGCATACTAATCGCCTAAAAATGTAGGGGCAATCCTTCGTGGTTGCCCCCAAAGCTGACGAGTGAACGCTGATAGCGAAGCTGCTTTATCAGTAGCTTAACCGAAGCGTCCGCTTACATAATCCCGTGTTGCTTCTTCCTTTGGTGTTTGGAAGATAACTTCTGTTTGGTCAAACTCAACTAAGTAGCCCTGTTTCCCACCTTTATCAGTTGCTTTGGCATTGAAAAAGGCAGTCATATCAGCTACTCGTGTAGCTTGCTGCATATTGTGAGTCACGATCACAATCGTGTACTTCTCCTTAAGCTGGTGCATCAAGTCTTCGACTTTAAGTGTGGAGATGGGATCGAGAGCAGAACAAGGTTCATCCATCAGTAGCACCTCAGGTTGAATTGCTAGAGCGCGTGCAATACATAAACGCTGTTGTTGACCTCCAGACAGCGACAAACCACTCTGTTTGAGCTTATCTTTCACTTCCTCCCAGAGAGCGGCTTGAGAAAGGCTTCGCTCAACCAATTCATCCATATTGCCTTGATAGCCATTGATACGGGCACCAAAGGCAATGTTTTCATAAATTGACTTGGGAAACGGGTTCGGTTTTTGAAAGACCATACCAATGCGGCGACGCACGTCCTCAATGCGGTTGTCAAACTTTTTGTCGTAGAGATTTTCGCCTTGGAACGTAATTCTCCCTTCCACCCGTGCTCCAGAAATTAAGTCATTCAAGCGGTTAAAGCATCTGAGTAGTGTACTCTTACCACAACCTGAAGGACCAATAAAAGCTGTAATTTTGTTTTTGAAAATATCAAGAGAGACATCCTGAACTGCCAAAAATGAGCCATAGTAAACAGAGGCATTTACCGCTCGTAAAACAGCTTCATCTGTAGCTGTCGATGAACTATAAGAATTGGTAACTGATTTAGGCTGCATAGAATCAAGAAAGTATAGAAAGAAAAGCAGTGTTAGGAGCAAGGTATCGATGTGAGAAAAAGTCTAATATTTGATACCTAACTATCTGTTGACCTGAAACTTATTTCTCAGATAGATTGCTGTGGAATTCATTAGCAATAGCAAAATCATCAAAACGATAATTGCTGCCGCTGCATTATTATGGAAATCCGTTTGAGGACGGGAAACCCAGTCAAAAATCTGAATCGGTAGAGCTGTAAATTGGCTTTGCAATCCATTTGGGGTGAACGAAATATAGGCTAAAGCACCAACAACAATTAGCGGTGCTGTTTCTCCAATCGCGCGTGAAAGTGCAAGGATTGTACCTGTCAAGATACCGGGTAGAGCCTGGGGAAAGGTATGCTCCCGAATCACTTGCCAGCGCGTTGCTCCTAGAGCATAACCCGCTTGACGTAGACTTCCTGGAATTGCCCGCAATGCTTCGCGAGTTGCCACAATGATGATTGGCAAAATCAACAAGCTCAAGGTTAAAGCCCCGGCTAAGATACTACGTCCTCCAGTAATCGGTTCCATTAAGCGTACAAAAACGCCTAAACCCAGTAACCCGTAAATAATTGAAGGAACAGCGGCTAAGTTAGCGATGTTGATTTCGATAATCCGAGTCCAAATATTATCCGTTGCGTATTCCTCTAGAAAAATTCCAGCGCCAACTCCTAGGGGGAAGGAAATCAAAGCAACTAAGAACAACAGCCAAATACTACCTGCCAAGGGTGCCAGAATTCCAGCTCTCGCAGCACGGCGAGAGGAAAAACTAGTAAGAAACTGCCAATCTAAGCGAGGAAGACCATCGATTAGAACATCAATGAGTAAGAGTAGTAACACTATCAAGCCAACTAGGGTGGCAACAAGTGCAGTGATCGCAAATAATCGATCAAAGTTATAGCGCTTAGGTAGGTTTAACTTGAACCTTGCATCTTCTGAGGAAACAGCTTGCGATACAGGTTGTGCGTCTTGTGCCATTAATCGTATTTCTCCTGGAAGCGACGGACAAACCAAAAGGTAAAGATGTTCAGAACTAAGGTAATCAAGAACAAGGTCATCCCGACAGCAAACAGTGTTCTGTATTCAAGCGAACCTGTTGGAATATCTCCCTTACTCGTTGCCACAATGTAGGCAGTCATAGTTTGAACAGCGACGAACGGGTTAAGTCCCAATTGCGGGTTCTGTCCAGCCGCAACGGTAACAATCATCGTTTCCCCAACTGCGCGGGAAATTGCTAAAACAAATGAAGCGACAATTCCCGATAGTGCAGCAGGTAACACAACACCTGTAATAGTCTCACGCTTGGTCATCCCCAACGCATAGCTACCTTCCCTTAGACTTCGCGGCACGGCATAAATCGCATCCTCACTCAGGGAAGCAACAACCGGGAGAATTGATATCCCGACAACCAAGCCAGCACTCAAGGCATTAAATCCTTGCAATCCAGGAATGAATAACCGTAAAAAAGGGGTCACAGTCAACAGTGCAAAGTAGCCAAATACAACAGTCGGCACGCCTGCTAGAATTTCGAGAGCCGGTTTTAACCAGCGACGCAGCTTAGGAGAGGCATACTCACTCAGATAAATTGCTGCTAAAAGACCAAGGGGCAACGCTACAAGAGCTGCAATCAGCGAGGTGCGAAACGTACCGCTAATCAGGACAAGAATTCCATACTGTTTGTCTGTAAAACGGGGTGTCCACGCCGTATCCGTCAAAAAACGCCACAGCGGCACTTCCCGGAAGAATTCCACTGTTTCATAAATCAGCTCTAGGATAATACCGATCGTGGTTACAACAGATAAGAACGCAAAAATAGCAAAAATACTCTTTACAACTTGCTCAACGAGCTTAGCCGTCTTCCTGTTTGGGCGGAACATCCCAGAATCAGGCGACTCGAAGGATTGCGAATTCGTAGGCATTTATAAAGGGAACCTCATAAAAAAGGGTAATACCATTTAGTCAAAATCTTGTCACAATTGGGTCAATAGCTTTTTATTCAAGGTTCATTAGTCTTATTACTTTAAGCTTAGAAGAAAGGTGAAAGCTCGTTCTTTTCCCTCACAAGCGATAGTGAACCGCAGATTGCTCTCACCTTAGCCCTATAGTTGAGTGCTCAATTGTCCATGAATCCTGGTTATAGTGTCATTGTTAAAACCAATTGGTATTAAACACCAGAATCTCAAGCTATTTCCGGTGAGTTAGGGGTACTTCCTACTCTGGAGGTTGCCTCTAAGTGTAAAGTACCCCGGCGGGATAGAGTATGAGTTTTATCTCTTTTTCTTTCCCCACTTTCTTGTCTCAGCTTAAGAGCAGGCTCTATTTCTCTTTCTCTAGCAGTTCTTTGATCGTAACGCCTACTGCTTCCTTACCCCCAAACGCTGAACCTACTTTACCTTGCTCGAAACGTGATTTAACTAAAGCTACAGTATCATCGGGTAAAGGAACGTATCCTACTTCTGAGATTAGCTCTTTATTGTCTGTTGCAAGCGCAAAATCAACTAAAGCCTTAACTTCTGGACGTGCTGCCGCTTCTTTCTTGACATAGATAAACAGAGGTCGTGATAGTGGTGCATAAGTACCATCAGCGATTGTCTGTGGGCTGGGCGCAACGCAGCCGTTTCCACTATCAATCTCCACTAGTTTAATCTTATCTTTGTTCTGCTCATAGTAGGCGTAGCCGAAGTAGCCAAGCCCACCCTGGTCTTGAGAAACACCCTGAACTAAAGTATTGTCATCTTCACTCGCGGTATAGTCGCCTCGGCTTGCACCCTCTTCGCCATTAACGGCATCAGTGAAGTAGTCGAAGGTACCAGAGTCAGTACCTGGGCCGTAAAGTGCTAGAGGCTGATTGGGAAAACCTGAGCGAACCTGGCTCCAGTTAGAAACCTTACCCTGAGATGCCGGTTCCCACATTTTTTTGAGTTCATCAACTTTAAGGCACTGAGCAAAGTTGTTTTGGGGGTTAGCGACAACCGAGAGACCATCATAGGCAACTGGTACTTCAATGTACTCAATATTGGCTTTCTGGCAGAGTTCAATCTCTTCTTCCTTAATGGGACGAGAAGCATTAGAGATATCGATTTCACCGGCGCAAAATTTCTTGAAACCACCGCCAGTACCAGAGGAACCTACTGTAACCTGAACCCCAGAATTAGCTTTTTGGAACTCTTCCGCCACGGCTTCCATGATAGGAAGCACTGTGCTAGAGCCATCTGCCTGTACTTGACCAGACAAGTTAGAGCCAGCGGCAGTACCAGCGGCTGGACTACTGCCGCCTGCATCGCCAGAAGGAGCAGAGGACTGATTACCACCGCAAGAAGCGATCCCTACCATTAAAGTGGCTACGGATGCCAGGGATACTAAATGAGTCTTTTTGGACAACATGGAACTTTCCGAATTTTCATTATAGGGGTCACTCCTCGCAGCTTATCGCGTGAGCGTAAAGGCAAGGTTAAGGATAAGCCTAAAATAGGGCTTGTATTGCGTATTTCTATGATTTAGGTGACCTACTAAACTATAGTAGCTCTGTAAAAGTGGTATGATCACTGCGTTTCAATCCCATTATCAAAGGGGCAAGTGTGGTTCAAGCACCTTTGTCTAACGTTAGTCATTTGTCAAGTACACAAGAGAAACTTGAAAACTCTCAAGTATCGCTGAACAAGTGGCTGCAAAATTTAACCGAGCGAATTATCAAAGGCGATCGCATCAATCGAGAAGAAGCGATCGCTCTAACTCAGATCGAAGGGCAAGAAAACATTTTGCGGCTGTGCGAAGCCGCTGACCAAGTACGCTTAGCTTGCTGTGGAAATACAGTCGATTTGTGCAGTATCGTCAACATTAAGTCAGGCAACTGCTCAGAAAACTGTGGCTTCTGCGCCCAATCAGCACACCATCCTGGGAAAGATTCCCCCATCTATGGTCTGAAGCCCAAGGAAGAAATTCTCGCTCAAGCGAAAGCGGCTGAGTCAGCCGGGGCGAAACGCTTTTGTTTGGTTAGTCAGGGGCGTGGACCGAAGTACAATAGCCCTAAATCTCCAGAGTTTGAACAAATTCTGGATACAGTACGAAAAATCATTACCGAAACTGGCATCAAGCCCTGCTGTGCGCTGGGAGAAGTAACACCAGAACAGGCGCAAGCGCTTAAAGAAGCTGGTGTGACGCGCTACAACCATAATTTAGAGGCATCGGAGAACTTTTTCCCAGAAATCGTTTCAACCCATAGCTGGCGCGATCGCGTGGCGACGATCAAGAACTTGAAAACCGCTGGTATCCAAGCTTGTACAGGTGGCATCATCGGGATGGGGGAAACTTGGGAAGATCGGGTTGAGTTAGCCCTGGCGCTACGAGAACTAGAAGTGGAATCAGTGCCACTCAACCTGCTAAATCCTCGCTCTGACACACCGTTGGGAGAACGCCCCAAACTAGATGTTTATGAAGCATTAAAGGCGATCGCAATTTTCCGGCTCATCCTACCACAGCAAATCCTCCGCTATGCCGGAGGGCGAGAAGCGATTATGGGTGAACTGCAAGCCTTAGGGCTGAAATCCGGGATAAATGCCATGCTGATCGGGCACTACCTCACCACAATGGGGCAACCACCAGAGCAAGACCATGCCATGCTCGAATCCTTGGGACTAACAGGTGGTGAGGCACCAATTCCCGGAGAGTACCCGTCTTCTTAGGTAATAAGAAGTTGGCATTCGTTCAAGCAGAGGGAGAGAGATGCAAGAGAGAGTATAAAATTAGATCTTTCCGATACAAGCCAGACTTATGTTCAATAGTCTTTTGTGCTGTATCCGCCGTTTCTCTTCTTTCTCTCTTTCTTAATCTATGATTGCCTTTTACTTTTTACCGTTTTGGCTTCTAGGCCCTAGCTGACTGTGTCTGCTCCCAATGAACTTCTATGGGCATTGATTGGCTTACTGCTAACCATTGGTGGCACTTTTGTGGAAGCATTTGTCACTAATCCACCGTGGAATTGGTCAGCGCAAGGTATCCACACAACCTCCCTCGGTGTCACCTTTCAAATCGGGGCAGTGCTACTCGCGGCTTGTTTAGGTGGCAGAACTGCTGGTGCCCTGTCTCAGATTGCTTACGTTGTAATAGGTTTAAACCTTCCAGTCTTTACCCAAGGCGGTGGTATCAGTTATCTCAAAGAGCCAAGTTTTGGTTACTTACTGGGCTTTATTGCAGGTGCCTGGGTTTGTGGTTTTTTCGCCTTTCGGATGCCGCCGCGTGTTGAATCATTAGCCTTTAGCTGCATTTGTGGTCTCCTAACTATCCATTTCTATGGTTTGGGCTACTTGATTATTTTCCACATCATCAACTGGGCAACAATTGGAGGTATGCCTTTACTACAGGCAATCATGAAATACTCAATTTATCCCCTACCAGGGCAGTTAGTGGTGGTCTGTGCTGTTACAGTTTTAGCCTTTGCCCTACGGCAACTCATGTTTTATTAAGAGTTCATTGTCTGTTGTCAGTTAACTTTGCCACTAATGAATAACAAATAACGAATAACCACTGACCATTAACCAATTTCCATGCGCCTAAAAAACCGCTTCTTCTGGGTTGCTGCTGTTACCAGTCTGATTTTGGATCAGCTAACCAAATACTTGGTCGTACAAAATTTTGAGCTTACTGAGACTTTACCCTTGTGGTCGGGTGTATTTCACTTAACCTATGTAACAAACACTGGTGCGGCGTTTAGTCTATTTAGCCAAGGAAGCGGTTGGTTACGTTGGTTGTCTTTAATTGTAAGCTTGGGTTTGATGGCACTCGCTTTATTTGGTCCATCACTGGATATTGTTGAGCAATTAGGCTATGGCTTCATTTTGGGAGGTGCATTAGGCAACGGCATTGACCGATTTGTTGCTGGTTATGTTGTCGATTTTCTAGATTTTCGTCTGATTCGTTTTCCTGTCTTTAATTTTGCAGATGTTTTTATCAATATCGGTATTATCTGCTTGCTGATTGCAACTTTTAGGCAAAATCCCTCAGCATCTAACTCTAGGCGATCTTAAGCAATTCACAATTCGTCCCAACATTGAACTGGAAGCCATTCATTAGAACACCTGCTGCCACAGCAAGAGCGATCGCAAATCTCCACCACAACCCAATGTTGCCGAATCCCAACACCCGACCCAACGTGTAACCACAGGGCAAACCGATTCCCCAATACGCCTTTTGAGGGTCTGCTAGAATGACACGCAAAAGCTTGATGCTAGAGAAACCGAGTCTATGACGATTGTTATTTCTCTCAGTCCAGAAGTAGAGGCGCGACTCCGTGAAAAAGCTGCGCGACAGGGGCAAGATGTTAGTCTTGTTGCGGCTGAACTGCTAGCTAGCTTTTTGGAGTGGGAGGCGCAAGACTCTGAAGAAGCTATTGAGGGTATTCAGCGTGGATTGGATGATTTTGAGGCAAGACGGTTCCGTTCTTTTGATGAGTTTGCTGAAGAACAACGTCGTAAGTACAATCTGCCAGCCGATTCATAAAATACCACATTGAAATTTCCAGTGTGGCAGAGGCTGAAGCAGACAGTACCTTCTTAAAAATATCTCAAGTTATATCTCTTGACAAAGCGAGGCGTTGGTATGAAGGATTGCTGCAAGCAATTGAGTCTCTATCGGCAATGCCGAAACGTTGTCCTCTAGCAAGAGAGAACGAGTATTTTAGTAGAGAAATTCGACAACTCCTCTACGGTCGAGGGCGCAATTCATACCGCATCCTTTTCACTATTGTGGAAGGTGAGGATGTATCCACAGTTCGCATTCTCCATATCCGACACGCTGCACAACAAACTCTTGGTGAGAGTCAAGAATCAGAGGAAACCTAATACTTTACCTCATTAGATGGCTGCTTCAAGCGTTGACTAAGATTGAGAGGATATCTGATGCCATGCTTGAGCTTTGCTAAATCGCCACGTTAGAACACCTGCTGCCACAGCAAGACCGATCGCAAATCCCCACCACAAGCCAACACTACCCAATCCCAACACAAAACCCAACGTGTATCCACAGGTCAAGCCAACTGCCCAATACGCCAGAATACCGATCAGTAGAGGAATTTTGGTGTCCTTCAGTCCTCGCAATGCACCAGCCGCCGTTACCTGAACGCCATCAACGAGTTGGAACATTGCCGCCACTCCCAAGAGTGTCTTCGCCAAGCTGACGACAGCTGCATTTGCTGGATCGGCAGTATCAATGTAAAGCGACACAATCGTTCCAGGCACGATCCAAAACACGATGCCCATGATGCCCATAAACACAGCAGCCATGCCAATGCTCACAAATCCCGCCAGTCGTGCCCCTTTGGGATTTTCTTGTCCGATGAGCTGCCCAACCCGCACCGTGGCTGCCATTGAGATACCGAGCGAAATTGTAAAGGTAACAACTGCCGACTGCAATGCAATTTGGTGAGCGGCTAATGTTACGGTTCCCAACTGCCCCATCAGCAACGTTACGAAGGCGAAAAATCCGCCCTCTACTGCTGCCAGTACACCAATTGGTACACCTACTCGTACCAGTTCCCAAAAGATTTTGCCGTCAAACTGATGCAGATTAGCAAAGGCGCCGTAGACCCGAAGCTGAGGTTGACTGAGGATATAGATTGCCAAAGCTACAAACATTCCCCAAATAGACAACGCACTTGCCCAACCGAGTCCTGCTAGTCCCAATGCAGGAAGTCCAAACTTACCGAATGCCAGTACATAGTTGCCTGCAACGTTGAATAAAGTACCGCAAATCATCGTCACGATGACAGGGCGGGTTCGGGAGAGCGCTGAGACAAAACTTCTCAACACGGCAAAGCCCAATCCAGGAAAATAGCCCCATGCGATCGCTCTGAGATAGCCCTCTGCTAATGCGATGTTTTCAGGTTCTTGCCCCATTAAGCCCAGTAGAGTTCCACTATGCCAGATTAACAGCGTCACCGGAACTGCCAAGATAACCGATAACCACAAGCCTTGTCGCACTACTCGCCCAACCTGCTCAACTCGTCCACCTCCATAAGCTTCTGCGGCAAGTGGACTCACGGCTGAGACAATTGCAGAACCAATATTGAGCAGTAAAAAAAATGTAGCAGCTCCCAATGCTCCTGCGGCAATAATCTGGCTTCCCAGAGCGCCCATCATCACTGTATCCACAAACGTAGTTGCCGCTTGAGATAGCTGCGCTCCGGCTAGGGGAACGGCTAGAAGCAAGCACTCTTTAATTTCAGCGATGACCCTGGATTTTGACAGTGCGTAAGTTACGCGAACTGCACGGAAGTTCATTGGCATCTCCTGGTGATAGCCCTCTCAAGATTGTACTCATTACGTCACCAGGAGGTTCTAGAGTCTTTACACCACTGATAAACTCCGTCGTCCTGTTAGGAGATACGCTGTCATATTTCCTTTGCCTTTAACCTCAATAACTCCTCGTTTCTCGAAAAGATACTGCTCCTTTAAGCACTCATAAGTCGCTTCGGAAACCTGAATACTGCCAGCGAGTCCGTGGGATTCCATGCGACTGGCAACGTTTACCGTATCCCCCCACAAGTCGTAGATAAAGCGTTTTAGACCAATGACTCCAGCGACAACAGGACCTGTGTTGATGCCAATACGGATGCTAAAGGATTGGTTTTGTTCTACATTGAAACGAGCAACTGCCTGTTGCATATCAAGAGCAAGATTTGCGATCGCCTGTGCATGGTCACTCTTCGGTATTGGTAAGCCTGCAACAACCATGTAAGCATCTCCAATCGTCTTAATCTTTTCTGCTTCATGCTTTTCAGCAATCTCGTCAAACATTGAAAAAAGCCGATTGAGCAACACGACTACTTCCGCTGCTGAGATTCTGGACGATATCTGCGTAAAACCGACAACATCAGCAAACAAGACTGTTGCATCAGGGAACTGGTCAGCAATTGTATGTTGGTCATGCTTAAGTCGTTGAGCGATCGATTCAGGCAAGATATTGATTAGTAGTCGCTCCGTCCTTGCCCGTTCAGCTTCCAGTTTCTGGTAAGCCATTTCGATTTCTCGACGGGCGTGAAACTCAGAGCGTTGTAGCCGTTCATACAAGAATACAGAAATATTGCAGATACAGCAGAACCAGAACAGGTAGAGATTCAACTGCCAGTCAGAGTAACTTTGTCGATTTATACTCAAACCAAAGGCACTATTCACGGCAAGATAGCACAAGGGCGCACTCAACTGTGAAACCAAGTGGAGACGCCAGCGTACCGGGATGAGCGTGGCTTGCGCCAGAAATGCGAATGTCCAGATATAGGGATTTGCTGCCGCATTTCCTGCAACTGCCGCTCCAATTTGGGGCACCAAAATTACTGACCAAGAGAATCCCAAAAAGAGCAGTCCTGGGTAGCGATATGCAAATGGAGTTTTAAGCAGTGCCAAGCAGCCAAGTAGACATAAGCCTAAAACGGCATAGCTTATTATCTTTGACCATGCGATCGCCTTATCTAAGGAAGACATCCATAGAATAAAGATGACAACTGTGAAGGCAACACCGAGAGCAATCCACAGGGTAAGACGTAAGCGATTCCTCAAGAAACTATTGCGCCAAACCTCATAGTCTGCTGACCAAGTGGCTGACAAACTCACCTTTAAGAAGGCTAGCCCCTGTCTAACTGGCACTGCCAGTTCTTTCATCCCTAACCGTGCTTGCATCATTAGCGGCTTTCCCTGCACAGCGTGTGATTTCGCCAATAACTATCCCTAGTTCTAACGTCATCTAGTACTACTTTAGACGTAGGAACTGCCGTTATCTATGTTGAAAGCCACTTTGGGTACGATCCAAAAGCTGTTTGGTTCATTTTGTTGTTAGTTTTTGGTTGTTGGTTGTTTGTAAAAGATACAAATAACAAATAACAAACAATCAACAACAAAGCGGCGCAAAGCCCGCCGCTTTCTATGCACATCAGCTTACAGATTTGCTGCCAATGCCCGTCGCTTCAAAATTACCATATTCGAGCCGACAACTGGACTTCGGGCAAGTAGTGTGCTATTAAGGTCAGTGATTTCTAGTTTGCTAAAATCCAGTTCGTTAGAGCGGCTGAGGATGTCATCTGCTAACTTATTCTGCTGAGAGTCCTTGAGTTCGTACCAGCCATCACTGACTTTAACAACCAGACAGCTTCCTTGGAAATTCGCTTCGATGGACTGAATCAAGCCATTGCCGTACTGCTGGGTGACTTCAGCAACTTGATTTTGAATGCCAGCAATCAAGCTTTGCTCTGGGGTGAGTTCAGGTGGAGGTGGGGGTTCAACTTCCAGAGGTTGCGGCGGCTCAGGTGCTTTCAATTCTGATGGTGCGTCGATACTATTAGGAGGTGCTTTTGCTACCTGTGCAGGTGTCTTGGGGAGAAGTGCTGCCGTTGTTATGAGAAGAACGACTACGATAGATGCGATCACACCTGTTAGTCCCCAATCTGACAGCTTTTCATTCCAAGCGGCTGGTAGTAGAGAGCGGACTTTGACTAATATACCATCCCAAACAGCTTGAACACGCCCAAAACTAGGAAGAATGCGATCGGTCAGTTTCGGCTTAGGGGGTTGGGGCATCTGCTTATCAGTAGGCTTCTGGGATACTGGTTTTGGTACTGCTGTCGGGATATCCAATGCTGGTGTAGAAACAACGGGTTCCGTTGCTGGGTTTAGCACTTCTGTCGGGGTGTCTGCGACTTGTGCAGGAGTAACAGGTTCCACAACACTACTGATGGAGTCTGGTTCTGCTGTTACTGTCGTTGTATCTAAGACGGGTGCAGAGGGTAGTGTCGATGTCGGCGGTGCCGCCGTTTGGGGAAGCTGACTAACGGGTTCTGCCTCCAGTTGCTCCACAATCTCTTCTAGTCGGTCAATGGTTCCTCGCAGAACTTTGATACTTTGAGCCTTCAAAAACGGTTGCTTTTGCTTCCCCAATTTTGCTGGGTTCGCTTTATCGGGTTTCGATGGTGTTTGAGGTTCATAATTCATAGATTCCGGCTGCTTCTGTTGGTCTTCTGACATTGAATCTCCCTCCCAGGCAGCACCAATCTGCTTCAATACGATAGATTCTTACTGGAAGCTGCCACTACAAGCACAAATCTATCACTTCTGTCAGGCTTGCCTTCAGTCTAAAAGCTGAAGATTACTGATTATCAACTCGACATCTATGAGCATGAAACGTCGTCAATTTCTAATTTTAAGTACCCTCAGTGGCTTGGGTTTAGCAATTTTTGCCAAACTATTCCGTAGTCAGACAGCGCAAAGTTCTAATTCCAAATCGACTGATACAACTAATCTCGCCTCGGAACCCGCAGCATCAACGTTAGCTGACACCCCAAGCAACCCAACAGGAGAGAAGCCTCTACTACGCTTTGTTTCTGTGGCAGACACAGGCACAGGTGCAACAGGACAATATGCCGTAGCGACGGCGATGTCCCGTCATCAGCAGCTAAATCCCTACGATTTGGTAATTTTGGCGGGTGACAATATCTACAACAACGGTGAGATTGAAAAGATTGGTGCAGTATTTGAGCGACCCTATCAAGCATTGCTACAACAGGGCGTTAAGTTTCAAGCTTGCCTTGGTAATCATGACATCCGTACCGATAATGGTGACCCTCAAGTAAGTTACTCTGGCTTCAATATGCCAGGACGTTACTACACTTTTCGTCGCGGTGATGTGCAATTTTTTGCCCTTGATACGAATGGCAATGCTGATTGGAACGCGCAGTTACCTTGGTTAGAAGAAGAACTCAGCCGCAGTGATGCTCCTTGGAAAATTGTATTTGGACACCATCAGATTTACTCTTCAGGTCACTATGGGCTAAATCAACCGTTTGTGCAAACCCTCACGCCTCTCTTCAAAAAGTACGGGGTGCAGCTATATATCAACGGTCATGACCATCACTATGAGCGCAGCAAAGTGATTAATGGTACTACCTATTTGATTTGTGGAGCGGGTGCAGGGACTCGACCTGTGGGGAATTCAGAATGGACGGCACATTCCGCAGAACAGCTAAGTTTTGCCGCGTATGAAGTGTATCGCGATCGCATTATCATCAGCGGTATTGGCACTGATAACCAAGTCTTTGACCAAGGCATCATCCGATTAGAATCAGCCTAATGCGATCGCTTGGAGTAGATCCAGAGTCTTTGAAGTGAGAAGGTGCGATCGCGTTTATTTGTGGGATGTTTCAAAAATCGCACTATCATCAGCGGTATCAACACCAACAATCAAGTCTTTGCTCAAGGCATCATCCCATTGCAGCCAGCTAATTTGAACTATGAAAGTCAAGCGCCTTAGCATGATCTCATTTCGGGGAATTAGTGACCTGACGCTAGAGTTCGACGAGACTGAGCCAATAGTGTTCATTGGTATCAATGGGGTTGGAAAATCCAGTATTCTGAACTGTCTGACCATTCTTCTGTCTTGGCTTATAGCTCGGATTCAGTTTGATCCGAACGCTGGAGGCTCAATCATGAGAAGGCACAATGGACAGCTTGTCACTATACGGCAAAGAGACCTCGCAGAAGGACAGTTCCTTAAGCAAGAGGATATCAAGAATGGAGAGAAGAAAACGCACAATGAGATTACAATTTCATTCGACTCTCAGGAAGTAAAGTGGTCTATCACTGGGCTTCAGACAGTACATAAGGCAAATACAAGTCTCAATATTGAAGAGTTAGAGCCATTTACAAACAACAAGCGTCATCAGTGGGAAGAAAGTTCCGAAGCCAATATACCTCTAGTGATTTACTACCCGGTCAATCGTACAGTTCTTGATGTTCCTCTGGGGATGCCGAAGGAGTATTCATTTAAACAGGTAGATGCCTATGAACAAGCACTGAATGGGGTACAAATTGGTTTCGGTAGCTTCTTCCAATGGTTCAGAGCTATAGAAGATTTAGAGAACGAGGAACGGCGAGATAACCCTAATTACCGAAACCGACAGATAGAAGCAGTGAGACAAGCTATCTATTCACTGTTACCTGGATTCTCGAACTTGCGAGTCAAGCGATCGCCTTTACGAATGACTGTAAATAAACAAGGAGAGGAACTCATCGTTAATCAGTTGTCTGATGGTGAGAAAGGCTTGCTGGCAATGGTGGGTGATTTGGCGAGACGTTTGGCAATTGCCAACCCAGGTTTAGAAAATCCGCGAGAAGGTAGCGGTGTTGTCCTGATTGACGAAATTGAACTGCACCTTCACCCAAAATGGCAACGTGAAGTTATTCCAGCTTTGAGAAGAACCTTCCAGAACTGCCAATTTATTGTTACAACCCATTCACCCCAAGTAATTAGCGATGTCAAACCGGATAGCATCTACATCTTAGAAGCAACACCTGAAGGTATTGTCGCCAAACGTCCAGACAGTTCCTTCGGCAGAGACAGCAATTATATCCTTGAAGTCCTTATGGATACTGCAGCTCGTAAGGAGAAAATTAAGGATGAGCTTTTAGAGCTATTTCGACTCATTGACAAGGGAGATCTTGATGGTTCTCGTCAATTGCGTCAACAAATCGCTGACAAAATTGGCTCTGATGAGCCGCAGTTAGTTAAAGCAGATGTACTGCTCCGGCGAAAGGAGATTCTGAATCGGTGAGATATATCCGGAAGGGCGACGAACCAGAGAGCTTTACGGCTTGGAAAGAGCGGCAGAAGAATAGGGGAAATCCACTCACCTGGAAAGCCTTCCGCCGCCGCGTAACAGTGAAAAACGATGTGTATGATGCACTGCTGTGGGAGCAAGGTTATGTATGTTGCTACTGCGGGATGCAAATCACCAGAGATACTAGCCATTTTGAGCATTTCAAGCCCAAGAGCAACATCACTTATGCCCACCAAGTACTGGATTATAGGAATCTGCTGGTTTCATGCAAAGGAGAAAGTGAAGACTCAGAAGAAAGTGAAGAAGAACACCGCGTACCTGTACATTGTGGACACAAAAAAGATAAGTGGTACGATGAGCAACTGATGGTTTCGCCTTTAGATGTGAACTGTGCTAGTTTCTTTCGGTACTCAGCTTCTGGTGAAATCCTACCGACAGATGAGCCAGACAAGCAAGAAGCTGCTAAAACAACCATTGAAAAACTTGGACTCGACATTGAAAAGCTAAGACTGATACGGAGTGCGGCGATTGATGGAGCCTTGCTTGCTATTGAGGGACTTACAGACGAAGAGATACAACGGTTCTCTCAAGACTTTGAGCAGTTAAATGATCAGGGAAAATATCAACCCTTCTGTTTTGCGATCGCCTATATTCTCAAGCAGTATTTTGTTACTTAAATGATTAGTGTACTCACGGCTAACTGCTATAACGACTTTAACAGTTGGGTTGTCAAGTCATAATCGTTTTAGTCTCCTTACTCTCCCTGCCATACTTCTCCAAAGCCCAAATTAATACGGGAAGATATAGATTGATTGCCATTAGTCGTACTAGATGAGCTGCTGTTATTGTCTCAACATTGTGATTTAAGACTAAAGCAATCAATATCATTTCTGGAGAACCTCCAGGTACTGCCATCAGCAAACAAGTTAGCCAGTCCCAATGTGTCAAAAACATTGTGATTCCTGCTGCTATGAATCCCGCTAAAAACGTTAGCGCGACAGGAATTGATGTCAAGGCAATTGTACGCCTTTCAAGATTTGGATTGATTCCCCAGTACTCACCAATCGTAATTCCCAGTAATGTCTGACCTATTAAATTTACCAAAGGTGGCACATTAAAGTTAAAGGGAGGGGAAAAAGGAAGCTGGATTAATAAATAGTTACAAGCTACCCCCACTAAAATAGAGCAAAATAAATAAGGAGCAGGAACTTTAAATTTACTTCCAATACGAGCCGCAATGGCTGTTATGGACAGAACTAAACTTAGTAGTAATAAATACTGGAGATTAAATTGAGATAAATCTTTGCTTAGGGAGGAGATAATTAGGTTGATGTCATGAGGTGTAGAAACATTGGTGATTAGAGGGATTATTAAGATGATTCCTGTAAAACGAATTAATTGAACCAATGAAACGAGTGATACATTTTTTCCATAATCTGCTGCTATGCTTGCCATAATTCCTATATTGCCAGGAACAACAGCCAGCATAGCGCTTAACAAATCTACCTTAGCAATATGTGAATAGATGTAGCCAATAAGGATACTACTTAATAGCAAAAGTATGCTTGTGAATGTCAAAATCGGTAGCTTGAAGAAAATATTTGCTAGATTACTATGAGCGATCGAAACCCCGATAGTAAGACCCACAAGAACCTGCCCGATTTTTCTAACATTTGTGTTCGGTTTAATCTGAATTTTGTAGACGATACGATAGAAATAAGCGACTAATGCGCCAGCAGTAATTCCACTTAAAATTGCAGAACCTGCTCCAGCACCAATCTGCATAAAAACGAAGCTAAGTAAAAAACCTAGAATCATTTCTAGACCAACAAGCGAATACTTAGGAATGAATGTCAGCCAGGGTCTAACAAACGAACGCAAATGAATCTGGCTAATTTTTAGTGCCATATCAAGATCTGCTTTAAAAGAGTCAAAATATAAATTTAATTTTAGCTCTTTTAACGAATCTTAACAATTTTCTTTTTTGGATAAGCTATTAATGAATTTTTATAACTAAACCAGCTCGGTAGAAATAATTCAACCGTAAAAACTCACCCCTGCCTTCAGAACTGAGGGAAAGTTTCACCCCGAATGTGTAGCATCTTCTCCTGGCAGCTTTTATGAAATAGGACGAGAAGCAAGAGGCGCAAGATACTGAGAAATAAAGGCATTGCTACGAAATAACGCAGCCAAATTCGGTAGAACCCCAATCGCAAATCCCTGATTCAACTTACAAAAGTTTACCAAGAAAGCTACTCCCTGAGCGTTGTTCCCGCTTTCTAAGGGGATGTGTCATTGAACGTCAGCAACACTCGTTTAATCGTTCTCTTTCACAGTTACTGCGTTTTTTGAATTAAGGAGCTTTCTACAAGACTCTCGTAACTCTTGAGCATCAAAGGGTTTCGTCAAGTATTCTGTTGCCCCCGCTAAGCGTCCCTTTACCTTATCAAAAGCCTTATCTCTTGCTGTGATCATAATAATTGGTAAATTGCAAAATTTGGGCAAAGTACGCAATGTGCGGCAAAGATCTAAGCCATCAACCCCTGGCAGCGACACATCTAACAAAAACATTGCAATGGGTTGATGGTAAATCAAGGACAAGGCATCAACAGCACTATCGGCTACTAGAACGTTGTACTCGTTTGCGATCGCCTGTTTTATTATTTCTTGCATTGCAGTACTGTCGTCCACCGCAAGAATAGTGGGTTGGTTGCTTTGGAGTGACATATGTCCCTATCTTCCAAGAAATTGAAGCTGATAACAAGCCAATAACGTGAAGATACTTAAAGCAAAAATAACCCAAGCTTTAATTATCTAGAAAAGCCTGTTGATTTAGTCTGGACTTATTCTAGCCAAGTCTTACTACTTAGATATTTTTCTTTGACTATCTTTACTAACTACTGAGTAGAAATTTAAGCCTTTGGGTTGATCTACCCAGATTAACTAAAAAAATTGATTTTTTTGGGTTGATCTACCCAGACACTTGCTACATATCATCATGCTTTAATCTACAAACATGATTAACTAAGCTTTAACTCTCAAGCCTTCAGACGATTAGGATTAGGGAAAGTTTCCCAGTCCCAGCACCCAAAACTCCTAGTTCTATTTATTTGCGCCTACTTGCTTATCTAGTGTTTTATCAGCCGCCTTATTCACCCATCGAAGAGGCAATCAGGCTATGTTGTAATAGAAATATAAGTTTGTGAGGATGAGTTTATACTTCTTAAAATTATGTTTATTCTGTGAAGGAAACAGAGCAATTCAAAAATTTGGTTGCGATTGTGAAAATCGAACAGATAATAGGTAATGGGGTAGAGCTTTTACAGGAACTGATCGAATGAAGCGATGCTAGTCATCAACTGGCAAAAGGGCTGGGAAACCCTAGGCATCGTCTCGAATCACCAGAACATACTATAGTTATTCAAAGCCACTAATTACTACTTGTACGAACAGTAATATCCGCAGCGGAGGTGGATGACGGCGTAGCCCATTTAAACCCTTAAAAACAAAAAATAGTAAACAACAGTCTTTCAGGAGGGAGGGATGCTAACTAACGAAGACGCTTTTATTTGGCAATGGACTAGTGAGCCTTGATGATATGTACCTGTACCAAAATATCAACTCGGCTCCTGAAGCTGCCTTTGACGATTTGACTCGCTTGGCGATCGTAAAAACCTCAACAATCTAAACCGAAAGATGAGCAAGCGACCTCTAGTGGAGAAATCAGGGCAAGTGTCACATCAAGAACTCGTAGATATCAAGTTAGCGATAGATGAAACGACGGTAGTGTCAATTACCGATTTCACAGGGAAAATCCAGTACGTTAACGATAAGTTCTGCGAAATCTCAAAATATTCTAGAGAAGAACTGCAAAAAGTAGATCATCGCCTGATTAATTCTGGTTATCATCCACCAGAATTTTTCAAACAGATGTGGGGAACAATTCGCCGTGGCAAAGTTTGGAAGGGCGAAATTAGAAACCGAGCTAAGGATGGCAAAGTTTACTGGATGGATACAACCATCGTGCCAATCTTGCAAACTCAGGAAAAGCCTTATAAATATGTCTCAATTTGCAAGGATATCACTGAACATAAGCAAGCCGAGGAAGAACACATTTGTCTTGGCACCAATACTCGTTTAGATCTTCCTTCAGAAGATAGGCACACTAGCCGTAGTAGGTCTAACACTAACAAAGGATTACTTCAATCCGAAGCGAACATGTCCCGATCGCATCTGAGTGGTAGCGACTACTCTTTCCGTGAGGCTCAGCGTTTTTTTAGATTCTCGCCGGAAATGTTGTGTATTGTTGGGTTTGATGGCTATTTTAAGACTGTTAACCCAGCCTTTGAAAAAATCCTCTCCTATGCTCCAGAAGAACTCCTTGCTAAATCATTCCTCGATTTTGTTCATCCTGAAGACAAAGCACTAACCCTAGCTCAATTGCAGAAGCTTAGCACTCAAGCATCAACTATCCAGTTTGAGAATCGCTATCGTTGTCAAGATGGTTCTTATACATGGCTTGCCTGGAGTGCCTCTTCGGTGATTGAGGACGGTGTCATGTATGCGATCGCTCGTGATATTACGGAAAGTAAACGGGTGAAAGCAACCCTACTAGAGCGATCGCGTGACTCAACCTTAGAAGCTGATGTCGGGGCGGCATTGAGCCAAAGTGGTACATTACCCGAAAGCCTCAAGCGTTGCACTGAGGCAATAGTGAAGCATCTCGATGCAATTGGGGTTGGGATTTGGACCGTTGACCCATCAACCGCCCCTGGAACGACAGACCTTTTATCTCTAAACTTACAAGCGTCAGCAGGTCATCTTATCCCCACTGACACCTTTCCCTATCATCTTCCTCCAGACCACAGCCTCATTGGTGAAATTCTCCAAACTCGGCAACCTGTCAGCACTCAATTGTCTTCAACAAGCAAACACGTCAGTACTAGCACGGGAAAGGTGATTTCCTATTCTCCATTCCTGATTCCCCGACTTCCCAAAACTGCTGTTGGAGTCTCAACCCAAAAAATCTTCTTTACAGGTTACCCTCTGATTATTCAAGCACGGCTAGTCGGCATCATTGGCTTGTTGACTCATCAACCCTTATCCGAGGTTGTGCAAGGTGTTCTGGGATGGGTTGCGAATGCGATCGCACTAGCAATTGACCATGCTTGGGCACGGGAAGAACTACTCAGTCGTAGGGAAGCGCTACTCTTTCGATTAGCCAGTCAAATCCGTAACTCGCTTGACCTCGATACAATTTTGGGTACTGCCGTCACCGAGATTCGGAGTTTGCTTAATGTTGACGGCTGTCACTTTTTGTGGTGCTGGTCAGAGCCAAATCGACCTTGCTTAAGTGTGACTCACGAAGCCTGCGATCCCGGTTTACCTAGTTTATTAGGTGAGCGTCCATCACCCTATCTAACACCTTTAGCGGAGACAATCCGCAATCTAGAGACGCTCAAAATTGAAAATCTGGCTGAGGCATCCAATCTAGATCCTGAAATGCGATCAATCCTTAGCGATTGGGGCATCACCTCTGGATTGTTACTACCACTGAAGACTCACACGGGCCAGCTAGGAGCAATTATCTGTAGCCACTACGATAGCCCCCGCTTGTGGAGTGATCATGAAGTAGAACTCCTGCAAGCCGTGGTCGATCAATTAGCGATCGCGATTGAACACGCAGAACTATTCGCAAAAACTCGCGCCGCTGTTCTAGCCGCTCAAACCCAGGCACAGCACTTGGAAATGGCGTTAGAAGAACTCAAGCAAGCCGAATCGCGACTCATCCAGACCGAAAAAATGTCCAGCCTCGGTCAAATGGTTGCGGGAATCGCCCATGAAATCAACAACCCCGTTAACTTCATCACAGGTAACCTGAGCCATGCAACCCACTATATCCAAGACCTACTTGACCTAGTTGAGCGCTATCAGCAGCATTACCCAAAACCGACTCCAGATCTTCAAGAGTATATCGAAGACATTGATTTAGAATTCCTCATTGATGACTTGCCGAAAATCCTGTCTTCAATGCAGCTAGGGGCTGACCGCATTCATGAGATTGTCATTTCCTTGCGGAACTTCTCACGACTGGATGAGGCAGAAATGAAGCCAGTTAATATCCACGAAGGAATAGACAATACACTGTTGATTCTCCAAAGCCGCTTGAAAGCTAGTGGCAATAATCCTGGTATTACCATCATTAAAGAGTACGGCAACCTGCCACTTGTCGAGTGCTACGCAGGTCAACTCAATCAAGTCTTTATGAACATCGTCAGCAATGCGATCGATGCCCTAGAGACACAGAGATTAAGACAAGCAGAGAACAATTTGTGCCAAGGCGAGAGCGAAAGTGATTCTTCTTGCCCACCCACTCTCTCACCGACGATCTGGATTCACACAGAACTCTTGGATAGCCATCAAGTCCTTATCCGAATTCGCGACAACGGTCTAGGCATCCCAGAAAACGTCATTGGGAGTCTTTTTGACCCCTTCTTCACTACTAAACCCGTAGGTAAAGGCACTGGTTTAGGGCTGTCGATTAGCTACCAAATTGTCGTAGAGAAACATGGCGGTATCCTCAAGTGTCTCTCTGAACCCGGTCAAGGGGCTGAGTTTTGGATTGAAATCCCGATCGCACCACAGCTATAGCAGAAGGCAGAAGGCAGAGGGCAGAGGGCAGAAGGCAGAAGGCAGAAGGCACAGAGCTTTTATTGCAACAGCTATACCTGAGCAACGTTCTGTGACATTCCTCCGTTCATCTTTAATAAAACTTGTTGTAAGAGTTTCTGTTAAAGAGATTTACCGCTGAAAGTCTTATACAGGGAAACGAGGCGAGTCTTCCCTCATACCCAATTGCACTCAAACAGCCCACCCGTTAGGAGTTGTCGCTTCTACCTGGGACTAAACGCTGAGAGCTAATTGGTTATTACATACTCTTTCAGTAGCAAAACCTGGTGAATTGCCCTTACTACGGAAATGCACTAAAGGTATATCCCAACTTAACTTGAACAACAGTAAACAAATGGCAATCACTTACCCCATTATCGAAACTCAGCTTCGGCTAATCAGAGCCTTACAGAAGGGATATGTTGAAGCACTGGAAGCAGGAGACTGGCAAGCCGCCAATTACCGTTGCTTTCACTTACACAAATTGTGTGAAGGGCTACACCATCTTGGTCAAATGCTGGATAAAGAAAGCACCATTCCAAGCCCGGTTCCCCAAAAAAGTTCTAATAGCTGGGTTAGTAGTGTCCGTTCTACCAGCCCAATTCATGCTTTGAATGCCCCTGAGGACACTGATAACAAGTCTGTGCCTGTGGTGTCACCACCACCACCACCCGATCTTGCCCGATATGAATGGGGCATCGGTTTTCAAGGGATTGAACCACCACCAATTGATGAAGTGTGGTAGGGAATTCCTAATTGTTAATCGGTTAGACAGCTAGTTTTTAGCTGAGGCAAGTGATTGGTTCAGGACTTGACATTGGCAAATTTGAGCTTTGAGTTGGTGCGATCGCTTACCTCATCAGCCAATTGAGAATGAGTTCTAGTCGTAGAGACGTTCCGGCGGAACGTCTCTACAAAGTTTTATGGGTTGCCGAAAAAGGGGATAGATGACCCGGATGCAGTATCACACCTGGTAAATTAGGGCTGGAAACTAACGAATGCCCTATGGGTGTGATTCCTTTGTTTCAATCCCTGAAAGGGATTAATGGGTTCTGAAAGCCTTGTAGAGTAGGAGTTTTAGCAAAAATATCAAGCTACCTTGGAAAAACACCTACCCATTCGCGCCACTTCCGCTTGATCAGTTTAAACCACTTGGTCTGGGTCAACGCCTAACTCACGCAGTCGTGCTGCTAGTTGTTCAACACGTTGCTCAGCAGCAGCGGCTTTCTCATCAGGGAGAGGAATCAACTCTCCCTCAGCCGTCATCCACCGCAACCACAGCCGATTGAAAGATTGAAAACTCCCTCGCCACAAACCTAAACTTAGCTCTAGCTCCGGAATCAGCAAGCGTCCCTGAGTAAGTTCTGCGGGTTCATAGTGTCCATCGACAAGGTGGAATACCTGAAGTTGCTCGGTATAACGACTAAAGACAACATAATAAGGAACGCGCAGAATCTGCTCATAAACTTCCCACTTCGTCGGGGGCTTTCCTGGTTCGCTAACCGTCTGTCCCAAATCTTCGTCATCTGTTCCTGGAGACAATAACTCAACCACCACAAACGGACTAACTTGTTCCTGCCAGACGACATAGCTCAAACGCATATCGCGTTCTTCATAAAGCCGAGAGACACCCACAACACCAAACCAATCGGGGCGCTTATACCGACCTGAATGTCTGAAATCGTAGTAGAGATTGAGGTCACAGGCGCTGAACACCATGTCTGGGTTCCAGTTTGGAGGGACAAAGGTCAAAAACAGCAGTAGGGGTTGTAAGAAATGGAATTCGTCAGGCAAGCCAGGTTCCTCTGGGTTGTCGCTAGGCAAGTCGTACATTGTCGGCAAAGTTTGCCGAGGTGGAAGAGGTGGGTCAGATTGGGGAGGAAGGCGAGTCATATCAAGTTTTGTTTGAGGAACTTGCTTTAAACTTAATTTTAGGCTAGACATCCAGAGCATTGGCAGGAAAACTCAGCGGCTCAGCGAGGAAAATCTTTAGAATACTCACAGTATGAGTAGTTTTTAAAAGTGTGCGATCGCGCAGTACGAAGAGAGCTTATCAAGCCTAGAAAAACAAAATGTCTGAGCCACAACATCAATGGCAAATCTCGCCGCCCCCTCAAATCCCCCAGGATTTTGTTGATGCGGTAAAGCGCCACAGCCCTACATCTGATGGTCATTATGCCGCGCAATTGTTGTGGCAGAGGGGAATCCGCGACCTTGAGCAACTGCCAGGTTTCTTGAACCCAGAATTTTATCAACCCGCCAGTCCCTTTGAATTTGGGCAAGAAATGCACTGGGCAGTAGAGCGCTTGCAGCAAGCTTGTAGAACGGGTGAAATGGTGGCGATTTGGGGGGATTTTGATGCGGATGGCATCACCTCAACATCCGTTCTCTGGGAAGGACTAGGACAATTTTTGCCTCAAGAATGGCAACTAATCTACTACATTCCTAACCGCCTCACTGAATCTCACGGGCTTAATTGTCAGGGAATTGATACCTTGCAAAAGCAAGGTTGTCGGTTAATTGTCACCTGCGACACGGGCAGCACCAATATAAGTGAAATTGAATATGCCCAAGCATTAGAGATTGATGTTGTTGTCACCGACCACCACACCTTGCCATTAGAGCGTCCACCAGTTAAGGCAATTATCAATCCTCGCTATTTCTCCTCTGACCACCCACTGTTTCATCTTTCTGGTGTTGCTGTTGCCTACAAGTTGGTAGAAGCGCTCTATGAAACCTTACCCGAAGTCCCGCAACAGCCTTTAGAAAACTTGTTAGATTTAGTTGCAATTGGTTTAATTGCAGATTTGGTGCAGTTGAGTGGAGATTGTCGATATCTGGCACAAGTAGGAATCAAACAACTACAACAACTCCCAAAAACTCGCCGTCGTCCGGGTGTAGCGCGTCTATTGGAACTGTGTCAGCGAAATGGCGATCGCCCTACAGATATTTCCTTCGGTCTTGGCCCTAGAATTAACGCTGTAAGCCGGATTCAGGGTGATGCTACTTTTTGCGTTGAATTACTTACCAGCGATGATGAAAAACGTACTGAGCAATTAGCCATTGAAACAGAACTAGCCAATATCCGCCGTAAGGGTTTGCAAAAAGACGTTACGCAGCAAGTAAAACACAAGCTTGACCAACTCGACCTTTCAACAACCAGTGTAATTGTCCTAGAAGACTCTCAATGGCCCGTTGGTGTTTTAGGTTTAGTAGCAGGTCAAGTTGCCCAGGAATACGGACGACCTACGATTTTGTTGAGTTCAGATGGTGGGAACCCTGCACAAGAAGAAAACTTGCAAGAAACCTCTGGTGTCTCTTCCCAATTCCCAATCCCCAACCCTCAGCCCTTAATTGCCAGAGGTTCAGCACGTTCTGTGAATAACATTGACCTTTATCAATTGGTTAAGTCCCAAGAACACCTCTTACATCGCTTTGGTGGTCATCCTTTTGCGGCTGGGTTGAGCTTACCTGTTGAAAATATTCCCTTGTTTATCCAAGCAATAAACCAACAACTGCGACAACAATTGGGTACGTCAGGTACTTTAATGACACCTGTAATTGAAGCTGACCTCGTAGTTAAAGTTGCAGATTTGGGGAAAGAACTATTTCAAGAACTCAAACTGCTTGAACCCTGTGGAATGGGAAATCCTGTTCCAAAACTGCTGATTCAAAACTGTTGGTTTGAAGCGGTTTGGAATCGCAACTCTCAGGACATGAAGGGGCGAAAGGTGCAGTATATCAAGACTGAGTTGGAACTTTTGGACGACTCCGCTAGTGTCGGCTTTCCCGGTATCTGGTGGGGACACTATAAAGACGAAGTACCGAAGGGCAAGTGCAATGCTCTTGTTGAACTTGACTATAACAATTACAAAAGACGCCCGGAAGTGCGTATCATTGCCCTGCAACCCAACGTTGAATCGTCCTACTTTAACATCCCTACTCAACTCGATTGGATTTTAGATTGGCGAGGGGACATTGGGGAGATGGAGGAAGCTGGGGAGAACGTTCGTCCCGCTTCGCTAACACCTTCTCAACCCCTCACGATAAGCGAGTGTCCAACTAGCTGGGATGAGTTGCAAGTATGGTTCCGACGAGCGATCGCATCAGATCGACCACTAGCGATCGCTTATCCACCACCGAGTCAACAGCCACCTCGCGAAATCTGGCAGCAGTTGGTGGGAATTGCAAAATTTCTCAGTCGCACAGGTCAATCTGCGACTTTAGCGCAATTGCAAGACAAGCTTGATTTAAGCGATCGCACACTTCATCTGGGACTCAATGCCCTTTCTGAACTCGGCTTTCAGGTTAAACATTCTGATTGGTCTATTACCATTAGCTGGACTCCCATAGACTCATCAACTACTGACTCTTCTACTCAACAAGCTACTCAAAGCTTCTTAGCCGCCATTGAAGAAGAACAATTTCTGCGTGAATATTTCTACCAAGTTCCCCTATCCACTATCCAAGCCCAAGCAAGAGCTAATTATCGTGAATGATTAGCAGTTAGCGGTCAGCTATCAGCGTAGGGTGCGTCACGACGCACCCTACTAGTAAAGCTACTGTGTAAGTCTTAGTGTAATTAAAGTACACATTAGCTTAATTTTTTGTGATGCCAAAGACCCATTCCTCTGTCCAAGCCGTTAAAGAGCAGGCAAAGCAGACAGTCACCAATGCGGTTGCTAATCCTTGGATTGATCGATTCGCACGATTTGGTTATGCCGCCAAAGGAGTGGTTCACATCATTGTCGGGCTACTGGCGACAGAAGTAGCACTAGGACTTGGTGGTCAAGTGACTGACTCAGAGGGCGCTCTAAAGCCTAATAAGATGTTATCGAAAATACGCTTTTGGGTAGTAGAAGCTAAAAAAGAGATTTGGATATTATTTCTAAGGTTGGACGAATGCCATAGTCAAATTGTTTATTTCCTAGCTGGGTAAAATTACTACCTATGCTTGAAAAGCACACAAGATGAAGGATGAAGATAAGACAAAAGACCAATTGCTAGCTGAGTTAGCAAATTTGCGTCAACAAGTCGCTTTCCTTGAAGCCTCACAATTCCAGGATAAGCAGGCAGAAGCTGCACTCAAAGAAAGTGAAGAACGCTGCCGCTTGTTGGTGGAGGATGTGTGGGACTATGCGATTTTCATTCTGGATACTTCCGGGCGCATCATCACTTGGAATGCAGGAGTAGAAAGCATTTTAGGTTATCAGGAAGCAGAGATGATTGGTCAGTCTTGCTCGTGCATATTTACGCCTGAAGACATTAGAAAGGACGGTGACTTTACTGAAAGCGATGAGGCGATTATCCTACAACTGGGGCAGATGGCTTCTGTGGCGCTACAGAACTCACAACTTTATCGGGCTGCTGAGTCAGCCCAAGAACAGCTTCGCCGCCAACTGGAATTTACCAATGCGATTACAAGTAGCCTCGGTGAAGGGGTCTATGCACTTGACAGCGATGGCTGCGTTACCTTCTTAAATCCTGCTGCCCAGCAAATATTGGGTTGGACTCAAGAGGAAATGCTTGGTAAAAACATGCATGAATCCATTCACTTTCAGCGGGCTGACGGTTCCTACATCAATGCAGAAGATTGTCAAGTGTTGGCTGTTTTGCAACAAGGTAAGACGATTCGGAATGAGCTAGATGTATTTACCTGTAAAGATGGTCTTGTCTTCCCTGTATCCTATACGGGTTCGCCCATAGTTGTAGATGGTCTGATTACAGGTGCAGTAGTTGTTTTTCAAGACATCACACAGCGTAAGCAGGCTGAGGAAGAACGTGAGCAGCTATTACTCCGAGAGCAAGCGGCTCGTGCTGAGGCACAAGAGGCAAACCGGGTTAAGGATGAGTTTCTGTCAACTGTCTCGCACGAACTGCGGACTCCCCTCAACGCGATGCTGGGATGGGTTCAAATGCTACGCTCTGGAAAGTTGAATGAAGCGACCTTTGCACGCGCTCTTGAGATTATTGAGCGTAATGCGCGATCGCAAAACCAATTAATTGAAGATTTGCTAGATATCTCGCGCATCATTTCCGGCAAGCTGCGTCTTCAGATTCGACCTGTTGAACTCACCTCAGTTATCAATGCAGCTATGGATTCAGTACGCTTAGCAGCAGAGGCTAAAGCGATTCAACTCACCTGTGAGCTTGATACCTCAACTGGACTAGTTGTGGGTGATTCAGACCGCTTGCAGCAGGTTGTTTGGAATCTCCTGTCGAATGCGATCAAGTTTACTCCCAAAGGTGGGCAGGTCACGATCCAACTCAAACGCATCAATTCCAATGCCGAGATTACAGTTAGTGATACAGGTCAAGGGATTAGCCCAGAATTCTTACCCTATATCTTCGAGCGCTTCCGTCAAGCCGACAGTGCAACAACGCGATCGCATGGTGGACTTGGGTTAGGTTTAGCAATTGTCCGTCACTTGGTAGAATTACACGGGGGAACAATTCACGCCGATAGTCTCGGAGAAGGGCAAGGTGCCATATTCAAAGTGAAACTTCCGCTCACAGCCCTTCGTCAGCAGACAAGGCATCGGTCACAGATTTCTCCAACCGATGAAACTGGTGAGCCACTTAACGACGCTCTTCAGCTTAATGGCTTACAGGTACTCGTTGTCGATGATGAGGTTGATGCACGCGAGTTGATCACTACACTACTTGAGCAGTGCGGAGCATTCGTGACAGCCGCCGCCTCAGTAGAAGAGGCGCTCAAGCTCATTGAACAGTCAACGCCAGATGTCCTAGTCAGTGATATCGGGATGCCTGGTGAGGATGGCTACGCTCTGATCCGCCAGGTGAGAGCAAGGGAATCGCAAACAGGAGGAAGGATTCCAGCAGCAGCGCTGACAGCGTATGCTAGATCAGAAGATCGCAGGCAGGCTCTACTGGCGGGCTTCCAAACACACCTACCTAAACCAGTTGAGCCAGCTGAGTTGATTGCCGTCGTCGCCCACCTTAGCGGAAGAACCGGATAAGCAATTGAATACAGAAGTTCAGGAGTTCAGAATTTTGGACAAACCCAAGTTTTGGCGACCAAGGGGGAGCAAAGGCACAATCCCCAGTGAAAGAATTTCAGTTGCATCCTTTCAGGTGAGGGACACAATCTCTATCTGAAAAAACTCCTGAACTACTGAACTCCTTTCAATCAAGATTACCTTGATACTCACACTTAAAACCTGTATTGCCCCAAATTTGAAGTTCAACCGTTGTCAATGGGATTAACTTCGAGCATTTTGGTTGGATAAACTGACTCAACACAGCCCAAATCACGCTGCGAGTCACGTCCAACCCTGTTTTGAGCCAATGCTCTCGATTTCCAGGAATGCCCTGCTCCTCAACCACATCTAGCTCTACCCAAATCCCCTGAGCGCCCAAGAGTATTTGTGCCATCCACTGCGCTCGTGGTAGGTGAGAGGGGGAGGTAATTAATTTAAGTTTACGAACTCCCCACTGATCTAGAAGAGGGATATTAAAGTAGAAGTTATCAAAGGTAGAATTAGCACACTTTTCTAGCCATACATGGCGGATGGGGGCTTGTTCCCGTTGAAAAATTAGCAAAATGCAGGGGTCTAGCGAGCCTTGAGACACTAAAACTCTGGTTTCCGGGTGCTGTTTAGTCAACTCGGCTGCATAGATCTCCCGACGAATACTACCCCCTAGGACAAAAAATGTGTCTACTGAACCCGTCGCCGCTGCTTGCAATCTTAGTGTGTTAATGAGTAGCCAACCACAAAGGAGGACACCGAAGCCTAATAGCCCTAAGCTAATCAGTCGCCATTGCAATTTGGCTCGAAACCAGTTTTTGAATCTAGCCCAGTTGCGTAGAATCAATTTATCTCTCATATCTCGTACCACACGACTCAGACCTTGTTCAAAAACCCGTTTTGGAGAAGGTATTGACTGTATTACTAAGGACACTAAGTAAACTGGCACAAAATTCTATGAGCTTAGCGGCTCAATGTGAGTATAGTATTGCTAGTTCGGTTTTAGACTGGGCAGCAGTCCGATCACTTCAAAGCATCAGCTGAGTGTAGAATCCAAGCACAGGGTACCCCTTCAACTGCCCGAAAAAGACAATAACTGTTAGGTTATTAACGCCAACCCCCCTCTAACGCACTCTCCATGAATCAAAACCCAAAGTACTTTCCTTTGCTCAAAGGCGTTCTCTTCACGGGAGCGATCGCAACAACAGCCGCTTTGTCTTTATTGGTACCAAATGGTGGTCGCACTGTCCTCGCCGCACTTCAAGACAGCCCTAAAAGCATAGTTGATGAAGCTTGGCAGATTGTGAACCGGGAATACGTTGATAACACGTTTAACAACGTTGATTGGCAAGCTACACGACAACAACTACTCAGCAAAAACTACACCTCAAAAGAGCAAGCCTACGAGGCAATTCGTAAAGCCCTAGAGCCTTTATCAGACCCCTACACCCGCTTTTTAGACCCTGAACAGTTCCAAGCGCTGACCAGTCAAACCGCTGGAGAGCTTTCTGGGGTTGGCATTCGCATGGAAGTTGATGACCCAACCAAAGTACTGAAGGTTGTTGAACCAATTGAGAATTCCCCAGCATTTAAGGCAGATATTAAAGCTGGAGACAAGATTCTGGCAATTGATGGTCAACCCACACAAGGGATGAAAATCGAAGAAGCGTCAGCCATGATTCGAGGTGACGTGGGGACAAGCGTTTCTCTGCAATTATCCAGAGAAGGGAAAGGTGTATTTGATGTCACACTAACTCGCGCTCAAATCGAGTTGCCATCAGTTCACTCTTCTCTCAAGCAGGAAGGCCAGATTAAGGTTGGCTATATTAGCTTGAATGAATTTAGCTCCCATGCTTCAGAACAGATGCAGCGGGCAATCCTTAATCTGAATGAGCAGAACGTTGATGCCTATGTTCTAGATTTACGGGGCAATCCAGGAGGATTGCTGCACGCCAGTGTAGAAATTGCCCGGATGTGGATCGAGAATGGTGAGATTGTCCATACTGTAGACCGCAGAGGTGGCACACAGGAATTTAAGGCAAATAAGTCTGCACTGACACAGTTGCCTATGGCAGTTTTAGTTGATGGGAACTCCGCAAGCGCTAGTGAGATTCTTGCAGGTGCCCTCAAGGATAGTAAACGTGCTGTTGTCGTGGGAAGCAAAACTTTTGGGAAAGCCGTTGTGCAGTCTGTCCATTCTTTATCCGATGGTTCAGGCTTAGCGGTAACAATTTCTCGTTACTATCCCCCTAGTGGCATTGATATTAACCATAAAGGGATTATGCCTGATGTCACGCTCGACTTAACAACTACACAACAGCAGCGTCTACAGACTGAACCCAGCCTAATCGGTAGCGCTGAAGACCCACAATACAAGCGAGCAATCACTGTTTTGGAAACGGATGTTATGGCTCGACGTGGTGTTGGTCAACCAGCTAAGCCAATTAGTGTTCGATAAAAGTTGGGAATTGGGGATGGGGAATTGGGAATTGGACAAAGTCGGCACAGTAAATTCCTGTTTCCTCATTCCTTCTAGCATCTTCTAATTCCCAATCCTCAATCACTAATCCCCAACCAATTGGCTAACTAGATGAATTAGTTCTGGCAAAATTAGCTGTTGGACGGCGAGTTTGACGGCTGCTGTGGAGCCAGGAATAGAGAAAATGAGCTTTTTTTGATAAACTCCAGCAACGGCTCGTGAAGCGATCGCTCGCGAGCCAATTTCTTGGTAGCTAAGAAAGCGAAAGACTTCACCAAATCCTGGCAAAGTCTTTTCTAGCAAGCTTTCCAAAGCGTCATAGGTGGTATCTCGCGGTGCAATGCCAGTACCACCATTGAAGATTAACGCCTCAAGATCTGCACGTTCTCCCAGCGCTTTCATATGGGCACGAATTTGCGCTGGTTCATCTTTGAGAATTGTATAAAACCCCACCTGATGCCCTGCATCAAGGAGTAGTTGCTCAATAAGCTTTCCACTCCGATCTGTTTGGGGCGATCGCGTATCACTAACAGTAATGACAGCACAATTGACTGCCATTTTCGCGGCATCAGGATGAGGTTGGTGAGTCATCGTTTTTTATCCTTTGTAGTTGTCATTAAGTTAACGGTCGGCAGCAACTAACACCTAACAACCAACAACCAATAACCAACAACTAACACCTCAGGATTTACTAAATCCCAAATCATGCTCTTCTGCATAGCGTTCCATAAAGCGCATGAAACGATCCCATTCTTCTGAAGATTTCAATAGAACAACCGCTTCTAAGGCTGTAGGCTGACCATTGACGAACTTACCTTTAACCTCCCGCGTGATAATTTCACCTTCCTCATCAATCATGTACATCCCAGTAATGTCTTCTGTATTGTTGCCATTGAGAGCTTTAGGGTTGTCAAAATAAAATGTTGCAGTGCCACTACTCCCGTCGCGAGAGCGGGTAAGGCGCACGTCAGGGATAACGTCTTCGTTGATACCTCTGGAAAATTGAATCTGAGCCATGAGAAATCTTATTAAATCTTAAGGAGGTTATCACACTATCTTCTCATCACTTGATACATCACCTCTGATAAAAAACTCCATCCACGAGGGAATAGAGTTTTCGGGAATGGGGAATGGGGAATAAGAACTTCTAATGCCCAATTTCCTGGCATCGGGCATCTGATACCAACTTCAAAGCGAAATATCCTGCTAAATCGGCTTAGGCAGTGGCACAATTGATAAAACTGATACACACTAAGGACGTTGAGATTGTATATCAATTAGTCCTTGCACCAGTATTCAACCAAAATCGATGGGTAAGCAGCGAGCGTTTTCTGGAGTTCAACCAACCGGTAATCTTCATCTAGGCAACTATTTAGGAGCAATTCGCAACTGGGTAGAAGGGCAAAGTCAGTACGAAAATTTTTTCTGTGTGGTTGATTTGCACGCCATCACAGCCCCCCACAATCCCGCAACACTTGCCTCTGACACCTACACCATTGCCGCCCTCTATTTAGCGTGTGGGATTGATTTAGAGTACTCTAAAATCTTTGTTCAATCCCATGTCTCTGCCCATAGTGAACTAACTTGGTTGTTCAACTGCATTACGCCCATCAACTGGCTGACAGACATGATCCAGTTCAAGGAAAAGGCAGTTAGGCAAGGAGAAAACGTTAATACAGGCTTGCTAGACTACCCAGTACTGATGGCAGCCGATATTTTGCTTTACCAAGCCGATAAGGTTCCAGTTGGGGAAGACCAAAAGCAACACTTGGAATTGACGCGGGATATTGCCGATCGCTTTAACTACCAGTTTGCCAAAGGTAAACCCCCGATTTTAAAGGTGCCAGACCCTTTGATTCGTAAAGAAGGGGCGAGAGTCATGAGTTTGATGGATGGCACTAAGAAGATGTCAAAGTCTGACCCAGCAGAAGGAAGTCGGATTAATCTTTTAGATCCACCCGATGTCATTCAAAAAAAGATTAAGCGTTGTAAGACAGATATGGAAAGGGGCTTAACCTTCGATGATCCAGCTCGTCCAGAGTGCAATAATCTTCTAGGTCTGTACATGATTCTTTCGGGCAAGACGAAAGAAGCCGTCGCGGAGGAAGGTCAGGATATGGGTTGGGGGCAGTTTAAGCCGTTGCTAACCGAGACGATGATTGAAGCCCTCAAGCCAATTCAAGAGAAGTATCAAGCGGTGATGACAGATAAAGGCTATCTTGAATCGGTGTTGCGAGATGGGCGTGAGGCAGCAGAAGCGATCGCCAATGAAACACTTAATCAGGTTAAAGCTGCCCTTGGTTACTCAATGCCGCTGTAGAGTTAAAAGTTGACCGAGTGATGAGTTGTGAGTGATGCCTAGGCTCCGCTCATAATTCAAAACTCAAACTTTACATGAATTTATGAGCGATACCATTCAAAACTCAAGATTAAAAGCTGATACAGTGTCCCAACCCCTACAGCTTTACTCTAGGGGTACTACCCCAATTCAAAGTCGATTTCGGTCAGCGGTTCAGTCCGGTGAATTTTTAATCACGGCTGAGGTTTGTCCACCTAAAGGGGGCGACCCAACCCACATGATTCAGATGGCGCAGACTCTTAAAGGGCGAGTTCACGCTGTCAATATTACTGATGGTAGTCGGGCAGTGTTGCGGATGTGTTCTATAGCCGCATCAGTTATCTTGTTGCAACATGAGATCGAGCCGATTTGCCAGATGGCGTGTCGCGATCGCAACCGTCTTGCCTTGCAAGCTGACTTAATGGGTGCCTATGCTTTGGGTATCCGTAACGTCCTTGCCCTCACAGGTGACCCGGTTAAGGCGGGTGACCATCCTGAGGCAAAAAGTGTCTTTGACCTAGAATCTATCCGCTTACTGCAACTGATTAATAAACTCAATGGTGGCTTCGACTCAAATGACAAGCCCCTCACCGATGGTGTCACCGACTTATTTCCAGGGGCAGCAGTTGATCCCCAACTCAAAAGTTGGTCTGGGTTGCAGAGTCGATTTGAGCGTAAACTAGAGGCAGGTGCAGAGTTTTTCCAAAGTCAGTTGATTAGTGATTTTGAACGACTGGAAAAATTTATGGATCAGATTGCATCTGGCACCAATAAGCCAATCTTAGCAGGCATATTTCTGCTCAAGTCTGCAAAGAACGCTCAGTTTATTAATAAGTACGTTCCAGGTGTTAATATTCCGCAAACCACGATTGACAGGCTAGCAGCAGCGGATGACCCGTTACAAGAAGGAATGAAGATTGCAGCTGAGCAAGTTCAGCTAGCGCGGCAACTGTGTCAGGGTGTCCACATGATGGCAGTCAGGCGAGAAGATTTGATTCCCGAAATTCTAGATTTGGCTGGAATTTTACCAGTGAAACCTTAACAAAGAATGCAAAATGCAGTTATTGGTTGTTGGTTATTAGTTGCTTGACTCTTTAACAAACAACTAAGGACTTAAAAGTGATGAGCAAAACGGTAGACACCCGGATTTCTGAGGTTACGGTATACGACGACCAAGCGCTAGTAACGCGCCGAGGTGTTGTGCAGCTAATTGGTGAGGAAAAAGAACTTGTCATTACCCAACTACCATTGACACTCCTGAGGGAGTCGGTACGAGTGAGGAGTCTTGGCATGGCGGTGCGACTCGTCGGGGTACGCACCGCACGCACTGATGCGACGGAAGCAGTTACCCAAGAAATTGCTCAGCTAACTGAGGAAATCGGGCAAGTTGAAGAGCAAAAACGGGCTTGCCAGGACCAACTGACACTTTATAATCTCCAACGCAATTTTGTTAAAAGCTTAAGCACTCAATACCTGGAACGCTTGACCCGATTCCAAAGCCCTGAACCGCTTAACCTGAATGAAATCACGGACTTACTGGATTTTGTTGGGCAGCAATACAACCAGTTTTCAAAAGCGATCGCAACTTTTGAGAAAGAGCAACAGAAGCTTGACCAAAAATTACAGGCACTTCGCCAGCAGCTACAATCGCTTTCAACCCTTCGTCCTCAGGAAAGTTTCAGGATTATCATCAGCCTGGAACCTTCAACAACTAAGGAATTTGAGCTAGAGGTATCCTACGTTGTGCGTCAAGCCAGTTGGGTTCCACTATATGACCTACGGTTGAATGCAACTGATGAAAAAATGAACATCTGCTATCTTGCCGACGTCAAGCAAAGCAGTGGCGAGGATTGGCTAGATGCGGCTTTTACCCTTTCAACCGCAAAGCCGGGACTCGGTAGCCTACCACCCAAGTTAAATCCTTGGTATATCGATGTCCAAGCCCCAAGCCATGCAGGACAACAGGCAAATGCGATCGCTGAATCTGGTAACCTTCCCCCACGAAGCCTTGCGATTACTATGCCTTATCCCGGCATGACACCGGAACCAGCAGCCCTACGAGATTCAGAGTTACAGGCTGCTGTAGAGCAAATCGCAGAATCCAAACAAGGAGGCATTGTCACCTTAAAAGTTAGTAGTGGCAGTATTCCCAGTGACAACACTGCTCACAAAACCACAATCTTCAACGCAGATTATCCTTGCCGCGCCCAGTATATCGCCATGCCTCAGGTGAATAGCTTAGCCTACCTTCAGACAACGATTACTAATCCTTTAAGTGGTGTTACCCTACTACCCGGACAAGCAAACATCTTCCGTGGTAACACGTTTATCGGCACAACTTCTCTAGAAAACATTGCTCCTGGTCAGGAATTTAAGCTCAACTTGGGTATTGACGAAGGACTAAAAATTGATCGAGTTTTAGTAGAGCGTCAGGTAGATAAGACACTAATTGCCAACCAAAAGCACACAACCTATGCCTATCGCTTGGTCATTACAAACTTACGCGAACAGACAGCGGAGCTGGCATTAATTGAACAATTACCAGTCAGCCGTAACGAGCAAATCAAGGTAAGTTTAACTCGTACTAACCCCCAAATTCAGGGAGGTGAAATGGGGAGGTTAGAATGGTCACTCACTCTCCCCCCCTTATCTAAACAAGAGCTGTACTATCAGTTCACAGTTGAGCATCCCCTTGAGCTAACTATTGTTGGTTTGGACATTTAGTTACGAGCATCTGGGGTATCAATAGCGTTTCCTTAGATTTGTACGCATTTGTTGTAAAGCTCCAAAGACTCTTTGTTTCTTTCCTAACTCTTCTCCACATGCGCCTCCAGATAGTATTCCGCCATCCTGACCAATCAGTCATATCAAGATACTGAAAAAATAAATCTTGACAAGGATGCTTACAGCTTCTTTGCCAGGGTTTGGGAGGAGTCGTAAAGTGAACAATGTAAGGATTATGCAGGACATCGTTTGAAGCGGCTTTCCTGTATCCAGTTTCTTTCTTTTACTGTTTCCACAACTTTGAGACTGAATGTACAGTTTGAGCTGATTACATGTATTTTTAGCACAAAGTTCAACTAAAGTAGTATCTCACTACTCAGCTTCACAGAATTTTTACATATCTGAGGTCAATAAATTATCTTTAATTGCAAATTGGCTAGTAATAGACGCTTTCTAGCGTATTGGTGGTGACCCTAACTCAGAGATATCGTAACCATTGGGATAGCTCCGTACTGAGAAATCTGTGAAGAAAGCTGCTTGTTTTCGAGGTGGCAACAGGCGTAACACTCGGCCTCGGAGTTTAAGGCTCATTGCGACAAAAGAACGCAGCAGCCTTGGAGCGTGAGGAAACCCACAAGCGTCAAGAATTGTGTCATCCAGTAGCGCGTAAACACTAGGCTTTAGCATGGGTCGAACAACGCTAGGAAACCAACTCAGGAATAGGTCGCGAGTCGCTTCACCCGTGCGGCGATTGGTATCTGAATAGCGGAAATGTTGACGTTCGTAGTCAAAGTTATAGCGTTCAAATTCTTCATAGGTTTCCGGGATGTCTTGAATATGCATCCGTTTGCCTACCTCGCGCCAGAAGTAAAATGAGGCAAGACGTTCTTGCTCACACATTTGACGCCAGCCGAAGCGGGCATTCCAACGGATTGGCTCATAAATGAAGGTTGAAAGTACATAGAGGAAGTCTTCATTAGAAATCTTGAACCGTCCATGGATAGCATTCATCTGCTCAATGGCTTTTTTCCCGCGATCGCTTTCGTAGCCCCATTTCATGATTTCTGTAGTCAGGAGTCCAGTATCGTCGTAGCGTTTCTGAGGACGATGCTTGAATTCACCCGTTTTATCCAGTAATGCAGAGATACTAGGAACGCAGAAGGTTCGCATCAGGGCAATTTCAAGCGATCGCGTCGTATCCCAAGGAAACTCATAACCCGTCATCAGTTGGGTTATTTGACAATGGTCTTGCACTGGGTCTAGTTGCTGAATTTGTCGGAGATTCGCGTTACGCTTAGTGTTTCTAAATTTCAACATTCCATCCCTTTTCTTTCAATACAGATTTTGGCTCATCAAACGTGTAAAATTGGCTACCGGATAGAAACTTCTTTTTGAGTGTCAACTAAATCTACTAGCAAATTCATTTTGATATCAATTATCTTTATTAATATTGCATTAGATTTTCGGCAAGAACACACAGCTTTCATTACTATCAAATTAAGCCCTGATAACTGGAAAGGGTAAACATCTTTGGTACGCATGAATCATCAAGGTCTAGGTATGACCACACAAACAACCAAGCCGTTACCAATCCCATCTCATTTTGATGCCAGCCGAGTGGGAGAAGTTTGGCGAGTGCCGTATCAGGATCGGGCAGTTCAAGCGAGAGAATGGGCGCATCAGCACGGTATTCAGCCAGCGGCTGAGGATAAAACCCGTATTGGTCTGCTGTTAATTGATGTTCAAAATACCTTTTGCCTTCCCGACTTTGAACTATTTGTGGGTGGTAAGTCTGGGATGGGGGCTGTGGAGGACAATGTACGGCTGTGTGAATTTATTTACCGCAATTTAGGGGTGATAAGTGCGATCGCACCAACAATGGACACGCACACAGCGATGCAGATTTTTCATCCCATCTTTTGGATTAACGAGGCAGGAGAACACCCTACCCCAGCAGCGACCAACATCACTCCAGAAGCTATCCAACAAGGTGTCTGGAAGGTAAACCCAGCGGTTGCCGACAGTATCGCAGGTGGCGACTACTCGAAGCTAGAAACACACGCTTTGCACTACGTTACGCAGCTAAGTGGTGCGGGTAAGTACCCCTTAACGATATGGCCTTATCATTCCATGCTAGGGGGAATTGGTCATGCGCTAGTTTCAGCCGTGGAAGAAGCCTTATTTTTCCACTGCATTGCTCGAAATAGCCAAACACGGTATGAAATTAAAGGCAATAATCCTTTAACAGAAAACTACTCGATCCTGCGCCCTGAAGTCTTAGACGGAGATGATGGATTACCAATTGCCCAGGAAAATGCCAGCTTGATTCAGCATCTGTTTGAATTTGATGCTGTCATTATTGCAGGGCAAGCGAAGAGTCACTGCGTCGCTTGGACAATTGCTGATTTGTTGACAGAAATACAAGCGAAAGACGCTAGTTTAGCCAAGAAAGTCTATTTTCTGGAAGATTGCACCTCACCTGTCGTGGTTCCGGGTGTGGTGGATTATACGGAACAGGCAGATGAGGCATTTGAGCGATTTGCTGCTGCTGGAATGCACCTTGTGCAATCAACCCAACCCTTAGATAGCTGGGCAGAGTTCCCTTTTGTGTTGGTTTAAAAAAAGAGGTTCTTCAGTACTTAGTATGCCAATTCAATATGTAATTTAAATGCACATCAGCTTAAGACGTTTTCTTTATCCAGTTTTCTCATAGCCGTTTCCAGGTCATTCGTTAGTAGTAGAGCACTTTTCTTCGCTGACTTGGTGCAGTAATCTGCCACCTTCAAGGGAGTGCCAATGCGAACAGATGCCTCACAGCGCCAGTGGGGTACAAGTTCGCTGTAACGGATGCTAATTGGCACAATCACCAAATTTGTATCCAGCTTACCGGATTCAACTTGTAGGGCAATACGCGCCATTCCAGGCTTGAGCGGGTGAATTTGACCATCCTGATAGATATTGCCTTCAGGAAACATGACAAGCGCTTCGCCATTGCGAAGGAGTTCGACACCATGACGGAGACTGCTAATACCTGGATGTCTAGTATTAACTGGAAATCCTCCCATGCGCCGGATAAACCAACCTTGTAACCCTTTGACTTCATCGGCTGAAACCATATACCGCAAGTCACGTCCCGTTTCGGGTTTTCCTGCGGCATAGGGGATGACCATTCCATCCCAACGAGAGCGATGAGTCGGCGCTAGGATAACTGGACCCGTCTTGGGGATGTTTTCTTGCCCAGTCACTTTCAGCTTACGGAAGTAAAGCGGCATGACCACACGACGACCCAAGGGATAAAGGATTGGTGTTAACCAATGGCAAACATGGGAAGTAACGGGAGCTACTTTTGCTGAAGTTAGCGTCTCTGGAGTAGGTTCTACCTGGGTTGTCATTACTTGGGTGTGTTCACGGGATTCGAGCTGCATCATTGAGGTTCAAGTTATTCCATTACATCCTTGTCGCCACTTTTACCTTATGGGTTCTCCCTACCTTGTGTCTTCCACTTAAGGACACTTCTATCGGTGTCATGAGGGAATTTGTCTCTTACTCATGGGGGAGTGGTGACGGCGTTGCGTAAACCAGGATTGCAGCTGATGACGGCAGACAGATTCCATAATGCCAGCAATAACAGGCAACCGATGATTAGAGTAAGCACTGTCAGGAATATTGGCAACAGTTCGGATTGTGCCAGTTTTTGGATCGTCCACCCCGTAAACGAGAAGACCCAATCGCGCTAGGACGATCGCACCTGCACACATTGGGCAAGGCTCTAGCGTCACATACAGGGTACAACTGTTTAGGTGCCAAGTTTGTAGAGCTTGACCTGCTGCCCGAAGTGCGAGAATTTCTGCATGAGCGGTCGGGTCTTTGTCACGTTCTCGACGATTCTCGGCAGTTGCAACCAAATTACTATTGGCATCAACGACAACAGCACCAACGGGCACTTCACCCGCATCACCTGCGGATTGAGCAAGTGCGATCGCCTGACTCATCCATTGTCGATGAACAAGATAGCCAGCGTCATCAATCACGGGTGGTGAATTTTCCATCCTTTGCGCTAGCTAGCTGGCTGTGTTAGCAACGGCTCTAACTGACCTTTTCCATCTAACCCATAGATGTCATCACATCCACCAACATGCTGAGAGTTGATGAAAATTTGCGGCACACTTCGTCGCCCATTAGCACGTTCAGCCATCTGGCTTCTAGCGGATTCATCACCATCTATCTTATATTCCGTGTAGTTAACTCCCTTCCACCAGAGCAGTAGCTTGGCTCGGATGCAGTAAGGGCAAGTTTGCCAAGTGTAGATTTCAACGTTGGCTTTGATGCGTTCTGGATGGCGTCCTAGAAGCGGATTGAGAAAGTCCAGCATTTTCGTTTTCTTAAAAGATTCTATGTACTTTATCTAGCTTAGTTTCCGATACGAAACGAGCAACATCAAGCCCTGAGTGGGATAAGATTGCGAGAATCAGCAAAACCTCAGTATGGTGGTTACTCACTTAATTGAGCGATCGCTTACAGATCAAGAGGTTTTGGGATGAAATGGAATAGGACTAGCCGTTACACCGCGAAATCCTTATTCTGGATGAGTGAAAGCAAGTGCTAACCAAAGCGCTGGGGGAAAGAGCGAGAGATGGGACGAATATTTATTTCTGCCGGTCATGGTGGTATTGAACAAGGGGTTCCAGATCGAGGGTCAGTTTCTGGTAATTTGACTGAAGCCCAAGAGATGATTTTACTGCGTGACCAAGTGGTTCCAGAGTTGCGATCGCGGGGATTTGAAGTGCTGTCTGTCCCTGATGACCTAAATTTAAGTCAAACAATTCAATGGATTAACTCCCGTGCTCGTCCCGGCGACGTGGCGTTGGAAATCCATGCCGATGCCTATTCCAATCCCAGTGTCCGAGGCTCGTCTGCCTTCTACATAGCCAACAATACCGAGCGAAAAACTCATGCTGACTTATTGCTGACTGCTCTGTGGCGACGCCTTCCTCAACTTCCTAACCGAGGAGCCAAACCAGACACAGCTACAGGTCTTGGGCGCATCGCCTTCTGCCGCGACACAGTTCTCCCTTCTATCCTGATGGAAGTTGGGTTTATTAGTAACCCAGACGACCGATTCTTAATTCAAAACCGACGCCGCGACATGGCTTTAGGCATTGCTGATGGACTTGCCGCTTGGAGTCGTGCTGTCTCAGGTACAGGGTCAACCAATGACACAAGTGTTACTTATCCAACAATCAATATCAAGATTAATAATCAGACTTACGGAGAGCGGGGCATTTTAGTTAATAACAATTCCTATGTTCCTATTGACTTGGTAGATCGGCTGGGAATTGATCTAACAACTGCCCCAAATGTTCGCCGTGTTCAATATGGAGGCGTGGTATATGTTCAAGCGATCGCACTGCGGGACTACAACATCTCTGTTAGCTGGGATAATACCAGTCGTACAGTAACGTTACGCTCGATTTTACAATTTTGTCCCGGTCAGATAGACCGGATTATGGGGCAGGGTAGCACCTCAGAAGTGCAACTAATGATGTTCCTCAAAGCCAATAACGAGAATGCCCTAACCCAGTTTCCCGACTTACCTAAGCTCTATCGGGAAGAGGCGGCAATTGAAGGCGTGAACTATGACATTGCCTTCTGTCAAGCTTGTGTTGAAACCGACTTCTTACGCTTTGGCGGCGACCTTAAGCCGAGTCAAAATAACTTTGGTGGCTTAGGCGGGGTTGGTGATGAGCCTGATGGAGCAACGTTCCCCAGTGCAAGGCTTGGTGTTCGCGCCCATGTCCAACAATTGAAAGCCTACGCCAGTTTAGAACCATTGGTGCAAGAACAGGTTAGCCCTCGGTTTCGCTTTGTCACCCGTGGAATTGCACCTTTAGTTGAGCAGCTAAGTGGACGTTGGTCAGCAGATTTACAGTATGGTGCTAGGATTTTAGCGGTTATCCGGCGTCTATATGAGTCAGCGGGCTTGCTCTAGTTAAGTTTTTGGCTACAAGTTATAGCAAAAGGCAGAAGGCTCTTATGCAGAGGGCAAAAGGCTTTTATGTTTATTACTAGTACGTGGTTGTTTGGGTCGTTAAATCTGTCCTAATCTTTATCGCGACAGCTAGATCAGCTCTTACAACCAACAACCAACAACGAATAACTAACCACTAAGCCGTTTTGAAAAAACGGATAATTTCGCGAACGTGGTCGAGAAATTGTCCATCAGTACTCAGTTGTGAGATCGCTTGTCTGGCTTCCCTAGACAAACGCTCGTGCTGAGCTTCATTGGTTGCTCGTAGTTCTTCAAAGGATGCGCTGATACGAGCTAATTCTTTGCGAGTTTCTTCCTGGTATCGTTGCTGAGTGGCTACCCAAGAGTAAGGTTCTTCTGGATCGAGTTGTTCTTCAATACGCTTAACCGTTTCTTCCAGGATGTTAAAACGACCACGCAATTCCCAAATATCTTCTCTGGGATAAGTAAACTCTTGCCGAATCATTGCCAAACGAGTAGCAAGATATTCATAAGTTCGCACGGCTGGACGCAGGATGGTTAAAAGTAATGCCGCACCAGAACTAATGTAGCCAACGGCACTAATACCTGTTGCAGCAAGAGTGTAGAGTCCAACGGCTGAAAGCAGATGTAAGGCAATGGCGACAAGAAGCGATCGCTTTGCGACAACCTTGGCATACTGGACTTGCTTTTCATCAATTGCAATTCCTTTCTCGTTTGAGGTTGCTGCTTCGTCTAAAACTGCCTTAGCTTCAAAGTGGATATTCCACGGTACTGTGACAATCACCAACAACCATTCAAAAATTGCTACAGCAATGACCCAATCGAGGAAGCTACCTGCTGGTATATGCAACCATTGCAAGATTCCATAAGCTAGTAAAACTAAAACGCCTATTCCGAAACTGAATCCGATGAAGTTGAAGTACATTTATGTCAGTCTCCTCTTGTGAAAACTTCGCTTCAATCCTGACTGGGGGTTGCTGTTGTCGCTAGGTCGTTTGTGATGGTTGTTAGAGCTTCACATCGATTAGGGTCGATACCGACTTTTAGAGGAAAGCGATCGCTCACTTACTAAGTAGCTCAAACCTAAGCTGTATATGAGCTAACGCTGAAACCTCTGCCAAAACCACTGTGCTTGGGAAGTAGACATTCCCCAGAACTGTCACACTACTACAACTAACGCCTAGCCTTCATAAGAAAGCTAGGCGTTACGCACAACTCGTATTTACAAGGGACTGTTCTGAGTCCTAGTCAAAAATATTCTTAATTTTGTCAATCAGGCTTTCCGAAGCATCTTCTGCTTTATCACCTGCATCGCTGATGCTATCTTTGGCATTGCCAACTGCTTGTTCAGAAGCGATCGCTTGAGGCACAACTGGCAAGAGCCAAAGTAATGTTGGGAGTAAGAGCTGATTTCTAAGTATGAGAAGTTTAATTAAATCCCACTTCTCAAGCTTCTAACTCATCCAAGTGTTCTGCAACAGAATGGTAAAGATCGAGAACATGATTGTCCTGAAGACGATAGAAAACCTTGCGACCTCGCTTGTGATAGCGTACTAGTCGCATGGTTCGCAAAGCCCGCAGTTGATGAGAAACCGCTGATTCGCTCATCTCTAGTGCAGCAGCTAAGTCACAAACACAAAGCTCTTTAAGCGCTAGCACTGAAACAATCCGCAAGCGGTTTGTATCACCTAGGAGGCTAAAGAATTCTGCCATTCGCTGGGCTTTTTCAGTGCTGAGGATTTGATTCTGGAGTTGCTGGACATCATCAATTTCAACCGGATGTGGCGGATGACAATTGAGAGGATTGAGTTCCTCTAGGGGAATGACTGTAGCCCCTTGATCTGAGAGTTGGGCTGACATCTTGTTTTTGTGTGTGCAGGCTATGGCTATGCCACCTTATGGTAACGAATGAAAATGATTAACGTTTTCAGTCCCTTGAATATAGTTGTGGTCTGAAGCTCTTCTCAAGAGTCAGGAAAGTCAGCCCATCCTTAGTAATGTGCAAGAACAGGCTGATTGGGGCTTTAACCGCAGCTACAACCTTGATGGCTGCACCCTTTACCATCGGCATGATTGTTGGCACAAGCCTCACCACAGTAATATTTGCCGTCCTTTTCCACCGCATCATTAGTAGAGACGACACAGAGGCAAGATTCACAAGCACATTTCATTCCAGTTACGGTAGTCATGATTTTTTCCTAATCCAGTTCTCTATTAAAGGCTAACATATGAACATACGTTCAGGTATTGCTTAAGCTAATCTTTAACATCCAACCCCAAAAATCACAGGCTTCGCCTTACTTCGCGATCGCTTCTGGATCAGCAACGGTGAAGTCATTAAAATTAAAATTGTGCTTGCCAATACCTAGTTAAGTTTGCTACCTTAGTTAAGCGCTGAAGATAACAAGCCGGGATAGCTCAGTTGGTAGAGCAGGGGACTGAAAATCCCCGTGTCGGCGGTTCAAGTCCGCCTCCTGGCATATGTGTTGTTGTCCATTAAATAATTAATGGTCAGTTTTAAAGAATTAGTTTCCCAAATCCACATTTGGGAAACTTTTTTGCTTTAGTCATGGTTTAGCGACATCTAAATCAGTTTTAAAGAATTAATTTCCACTGCATAAGGCTGCTAATCAGTCAATACAGAATTTAATAAAGAGCCAAAAACCCATAACACTGAAAGTCTTGATGCAGAATGTGAAGAAGATTTTTCAGTACCCTGCTCCTTTCAGTCCTACTCCAGTTCTCTGTACGTCTGCTGCTAAATCACTCTTCACATAGGCTATATGCCCTTTCAACCCACCCAAGAGCGGGAAGGTTGATGAAACTTAATTTGGTAATAATACTAGTGCTATTCGTTTATCTTTCAACCCACCCAAGAGCGGGAAGGTTGATGAAACATAAAGCTACTATCAGGTAATTGTATGATTCTATCTTTCAACCCACCCAAGAGCGGGAAGGTTGATGAAACTGGGTGAGCTTTTGGATGTAGGTAGAACTTATTCCACTTTCAACCCACCCAAGAGCGGGAAGGTTGATGAAACCGCGCCCGCTGAAACCCTTATCTACACCAGCTAACAAATGGATTTTTGACGGCTGATGTTAAATTCCTCATTTCAGCTTTTTCTCCAAGGAGAATGCTGATTTCCTAACAGTCTTAAACTAAGACTGGACAAGGGTTGTAGACTTTTGACGGCACTCCAGGGATTTTGCCCCCACTTCGACCCGTCAAAAAATAGATTGGGAGGACTCCTCCTTGCTCGGAGGCGATTCGGTAGCTGCCACGACACGTACACCTGTATCCTTATAACCAGAGGCGCTAACCGCTGGTTATAAAAACATAGCTCCCTGATGCTAGGCGCGACCCTGCACCCTATCTACGGAAAAGTTCCGCAGAAGGAACGTCATTTACGCAGCAAGCTCCGTAACGACGTGTCTCTCTAATTATTTAAAGAGACGCGGACAACTACACAGGGCGGAAAGCAATTAAACTGCCCATACACTTATCATCTGTTCACAGGGAACGAGACGCGCTATTGAACAAATATTATCTTGTCAAGGTACAATGCTGGATTGCTTAAATCATGAAGTCTTGACATTGTAGGAAGATAGAGCAATGGCTATGGCTTTTTGCTCCAACTCGATTCCAGAGGGCTGTTGCCGGATAACAACAGCTATACCCTCGGAAGAAGCACACTCCTTGATGCAATCAGATAGTCGGCTGTAACTCCAGGAATGGAAGCTAGCCCGATAGCCCTTGCCATATTCCTTCTGGCGCTCCTTCTCATTGGGAAACAGGCGCTCGGCTCTGGCTCGAATATCACTTTCAACACTTTCACGAATGCCCTTTAATTGTGGGATGGCAATAGTCCCTGCTTTTCGTTGAAGGGCAAGCTCGACTATCTTAGAAGCGATGAGTCGCTCAACATAGAGTCCTAGATCGGAGTCTGAGTTGCTACTTCTATAACGGTCTTGTTTTTGCTCCTCACTCCTGCGCCGAGAATTTTGCTGGTGCCGTTGATGGAGTTGCTGAACCAGGCGATGGGGTTTCCTGCGAACACGCTTTCCCTTCCTGATATAGAGTTTGCCTCCATTGGGATGTCGTTGTTCCGTTCCATCTTTTATCAAAGGTTCCTTCTTTCCATTTCTCCAGATATATTGGGCTTCTCCTCTGTTCAACAGTTCCTTGGCACTCTGGCGCTCTAAAACTTCTTCTTTTTCGACATCTACAACAGCAATAGCCACAGGTTCATGACGACTGAAACTAACTCCAACGACGATGTGAGGTTGCCCTTGATAAGGTTTAGCGTTAGGGCGAGGTGGAGGTGAGTTCTTCTCCAGATAAGTTAATGTGGAGCGTTTCCTTCCAACACTTTCAATCTGGGTCTTAGTAAGCCCTAATTGCTCTAGCTCTAACTCTTGAAGTTTCTCTTTATTCTTAAGTGTCTTAATTACCTCCTTCTTCTTTGCTTCTCGTACTTGCTCAGTCCCCTCGGCTGTGAGCATTTGCCTATCTACAGTGCAATGAAGGTAAAGACGATGAGTATTCCAAGGTTTTAGTTGGGCTTCTTGATTGTCGGTCGTTCTTTTTTTGTTGCTACCGTGTTTACTATCATCCTTACGCCAGATTAAACAAGCTGAGCGCAGTGCAAATAGCCCTTGCGAGAAACGTTCTTCATAGGGCAGTTCTTGATAAGTCTGATAATCAATTAGAAACTGTCGAAATATTGATAGCTGACGACAATCACACTGAATCTTGAAGGTATGGTCTTTAGCTCCCTTAAATCGGACACAAATTCTTTGTTGAGGTCGCTGGCAATGCTTCTTCTCTTGAGTTTCAACAGACCAGTACAAGTCACCCGAACTACCAAACTGAATTGGGTAAGGCAATTCTTTCAGCAGAGGAAGTTGTTTCTGAACCGTTAGTGTCTCTAGTTCTGCTGCCAACTTCTCAGGGTCATCGCTTAATTCTGGAAGAGCAGTTACGTGACACAGATTTTCTAAATATCGCTGTTCGGTTGGGTCTCTTCCCTTCGGAAGTCGGCTAGTTAGCTGCTCCTCAAGGCGCTCAATCTCTTTCCTTTTCTTGTCTAGACGCTCGGAAAGCTGGTCGAGATTCTGCTCTTTCTCATTAATTTTCAGGTTATTGATGAGTAGATGATTAATCGCACGACGGCTTAGAGGAGCTTCGGCAGTTCCATCATGCATGTCTAACAGAATACTTATTAAAGCTTTCTGCTTCTTACTTTCCTTATTCAGCTTGTCTAGCGCCTTTTTCTGAATTTCGTGAGCTTTGACCCGAATCTCATCTGGATTAAAATCAGTGGTTGCTATCAATTCAAGTTCGCTTTCTACTGCCTGTAACCAACGCTTTTTGCCCAAGAGTTGAAGCTGTCGTTCTTTCTGTAAGGCAAGCCAGGACTTGTAGGTGTAACAAGATATCAACTCAGCAGAGGTATAGAAGCGACCAGGCAATCCCACATATCCTGAATTTTCCTTGAGAGGAGCGAGAATTCCTCTAACTGTATTGCCAGAAATAGCCCCTTTTTTCTGCCACTCCTGAAACTGGGGATGTTGAGCAATCTTTTCTAGCAATTCGTTGACTAGAAGCGTGTGTTTTTCCATCAATTCCCAAAAGTATCGTCGCGTTTCCTCACTGGCACAAAGACGAGATTGAATCGTAAACATCGACACAACCATGAGGTAGATACTCCCAATAGTCAGGACTCAGGTTACCCGATGCCACCTAACTTGAACTGAGTCAGGGGGCTAGTAGGATGATGAAACTTCAATGGATTTTACAGATGAAGATATCATAGCTCTATATCTTGTCACCATGACAAGTGGGTTAGCTATGAGTATTGCCCCAAGATCTCCTGCTCAGGGACACTGGGAAGCGTTAAAGACGTACTTCCAGCCCCTTGGTGAGCAGCTAATGGAACTCGACGAGTTTCTTAAACATTGGAATGTATCGCGTGAGGAGCTAGCTTTTATCTGTGATTGCTCCCTCACGACCGTTAATCATTGGTTCTCGCAAGGTGAGCATCGTAGAGTACCGAGTGAGAAACACAAGCAAAGGATGTCAATCGCCCATCACATCTGGACTACAGTCGAAACTGAGCCAGAGTATTTACAGATCCTTAGGGAAATGTACAACAAGAATCGAAGACGAAATTCTTAGTCAGCCTTCTTGTCATTTGGCAAGTATTTATTGTCACTGTGGCAAATTTAGATTTACTCTTTGAGAGAGCTTGGAGATTTTAGAGATTGTGTCTGAATTCACATTCCAAATACCACCTTTCGCCTTGCCAGAGGTCATTCCTGAAGTCATACCTCAACAAAAGCTTCAACTTGGTGATTGGGTTCGCTGGCGACAAGTACCCAATGGTGACTTTGGGTGCATTATTGGTGTCATCTACACTCATTCGGCTAGCTGCATTGCCACTGGACTGCATTACCTAGTTCTTCTTGACGAGAACAGTCCATCCCGTCGCATTACTAGCTATGACTTCGCCTTTGAAGAGGATATAGAACGGCTCAATGAGTCCCCTCTAGCCTAAGTCGCTACTTATTATGTCCCAAGCGAAAAGACGACAACGGGTGCTGCAACTGCACAATCAAATGTTCATGTCTCCTCAAGACTTCAGCTTTCGCTGGAATGTTGGGTATGAGGAACTAGCAGAAATTTGCGGCATCTCCAAATCCACCACCTATCACTGGTTAGGCGGACAGGCTAGCCGCCGAGAAGCAGGTCTTCCCTACCAAAGAATTATGGCAATGGCTGACTTCCTGCTTACGAATGCTGAGAGAGTTCAACCACTATTGGAGCGCTGGCACATGAGGCAGTAAGGGTAATTGGTTGTGCTTTTGCAAATTGACAAAATCTTGTTGACCACTTGAGAAACTGAGCAGTACGGTGCAATGAGTGAACACAAGCACCCATTGTTCCATGACCTTTCTCTCTACCCGTAACGGTAATCAACCTCCCACTACTGTCGAGATTATTGACGACCACATTTTGATTCGCGACCTGGAAATTCATCATTCAGAGGCAGCATACTACTTGAGACAACTCCCTCACTTACAACAAGAAGCGGCTCTTGTGGGGATTTTTGAGATGGGTTTTGCCTGCCGACAATTTGCTCAAGCCCGTCAAGATACAGCCTTTGTCGAACAACGGATGCAATCTCTATTGGTTGAATTTCAACAAGCCGTCAGAGGAATTGCCCAGTCCTTCGAGCAGGAGTTGGTGAGTCAAATCGGTGCGGAAAATGGTCAAGTCTTGGCACCTCTTAAGACCCAGATAGACCAGACAGCGACTGTCCTTACCATGCAGGTCGATAGTGTGAAAACTCTCTTAGCACAAGATATCGATCCTTCTAAGGAAAATTCTGTTCTTGGTAACGCTCTTAAAACCATTCGGGATTTACTCAACCCGAAACTTTCTGATTCGATTCAAGGTGCATTCGATACGACCATCCAAAATGTCACGGCTGAGAAGGGTACTTTAGCGCAAACAGTGAGAAGTGTTGTCAGTGAAGCCGTCAAACCCTTAGCAGAGGAAGTAGACAAACTCGCTCGTGAGATTCGAGACAAAGCCGTTACCGCATCAGTACTAGAGCAAACGCTTGTCAAAGGCATCACTTATGAAGAAGCTGTTGTTGTGGAACTTCAGGATTGGTCAAAGGTTTGTGGAGCTGAAGTACATTATGTCGCTAAAGAAAACCGACCGGGTGATATTCTCCTCAAGCTCACTGCCAACTCGATAGCGACAATAGAGATTTCCATCATCATTGAAGCGAGAAACCGCCCTTCTGAACGTTGGGGTCGGCAATTGATTTCCAAGCGCTTAACCAAAGCAATGGCGATACATCAAGCAAATACAGCAATTTTCCTGAGTTCCTCTCAAGAGGGATTGGCGCAGGAAATCGGTATATGGGCATTGGGAGAATGTGAGTATGGAATCTGGGTAGCGACCACACACGAGCTACTTGCCGTTGCGATTCAGTTCCTTATCGTGCGACAGCAATTAGCCACCCAACAAGCGTTCAACTCGAAACTTGATGCTAGAGCAATAGAAGCTCAGATGCAGCAAATACAGTCATCGTTGAATTACATCAATCAAATCAATACACACGTAACGCAGTTACAACAACAAGCGGAGGGGATTCGGACGAAAGCTAAAGCAATGAGAGCGGAAATTAAGAGTGCGCTAGCCTTAGGGAGTGAAGCTCTCGGTGCTATTAAGAGTGAAAGCTAGTGGAGCAATCTTCACGAACGAGTAGACAAAACTTAATGGCTAATCACTGGTAATATCAACCCAATTGTTGGGTTTTTCTCTAGCAAACTCACGCATTTTCTCTTCTAAGTAGGACATCGAATTGGGTTGTCAAAATTTTGGGATCTGAATACGGGCTTTATCGGTCGATATCCTATTCCAAAAGGTCAGGGAGCAGATATTAAAGACAGAATTGAAGAAGATGGGATTGACCTGCAAGAGATTTACAAGCCAATCCCGCAGGATATAATTAACCGCTGGTCACATTGGTTAGTTTAATGGGCTACTTAGAATTGCAGTAGTGTAAAAATAAAAGCAGGTTAAGGTGAATATCATGCAGGATAGATTTTATACACAAGCTGCTCCCTTGTTAATCCCTTTCTCTAAGCTTGCTGTTCCTTTTAAAAGCGGCGAATATTTATTTCTAGAAGAAGCTTTGTCTTTTAATTCTCTAGAAGAGTTAGTTAATACTCACAAACTACAATTTTGCCGTACACGAAAATATGATGATGAAACTTTAAAGGAGATTGAAGTATTGAAAGATAGCCTTTTTGAGCTGGGTTGGATAAAAGAAGAAACCTATGCTCTTAAAGTTACTCACAACAAAAACATAGATTATTATACAATACACATCGGCACTTTGAGATGGCTTGCTTTTTCCCAACTAATAAAAGCAAATTTAGCAGATAAAGAAACCGAAGTTCTTGTTGTCTTTCCTAGATATTATGATTTCCATAAATTTACTTATGGTTTGCCATTTTAATGTAAAAGTAATCAGGAAAGGTAGTACAGGGGACTTTATCTAATTTATAAGCGGGACTCAGTTCGTTGATGGGATTGACTTGTAAGAGATTTACAAGCTAATCCAGAAGAGATAATCAACTGCTGGCGACACTAGTTGGTTTAAACTAAAGTCTCAGTGATTGTTTCTGTCTTGCCAGCTTGCTTAATGATTAGGTACGTGTTCAGCGCAATATGCAATAGCACTTGCTAAGTGTGACCTACATGAACCAGAAGGGCTTCACGTTAGTCTGTAAGGAAGGCAAGATGGATTATCGAGTAGGGCTATCTAACTTTTGGGATTTGAATACGGGCTTTATCGGTCGCTACCCTATCCCAAAGGGTCAGGGAGCAGATATCAAAGAGAGAAGGGAATTGACTTGCAGGAGATTCATGAGCCAATCCCACAAGAGATAATCAACCGCTGGCAGCATTGGTTGGTCTAATGAGATGTGGATTGTTTCTCGATTCTGAAACAGAATGATTCTCCTGAGATTGGTATTTGGGGCTTTATGATTCAGCCTTGAGTCGGAGACAGAAGAGTAGTCATTGTCTGGATAATGAACAATGATATGGCGTGACTACTCCCATCCTACATCTATAGCCAAATGCTGAAATGGATATTGAAAAACGGCTAATGGAATACTATAAGCGCTGGAATATAGAGTTTCCTTATGAAGAACAGTTTTTAATTTTTAAAAATAGAATAATTCTTGTCGTTGATAAATCAATTGGAGATTATCTAGCTAATCATAAAAAAATAGATGAAAAGTTTTTGTACATTTATAACCTTCATCAAGCTGACGAACCAATTGTAAAAAAATCTCGTTCTGTACCCATATCATCTATAGGTTCTCCCCAGAAGTCTCCTAGTACTATTCCTCTACCTGGAAGATGGTTTGGTGATACTCATCTGTATCGAGAAATTAAAAAGAGTAACACTCCTCAAGAGTTGAGATTTATTTTACAAGCTTTCTTCTGGGCGCTAGAAGAAGATGAAGGAGGAAAAGGGTCTATTCCAGAGTTATTAAAAGGAGTTAGAAGCCTAAGTGAAATGACTCCTAGCGTCAGCTTTAACATTGTTAATAGAGGTGGAGAGATAATCATTTATCCTCATGGCGAGGAAATTCTAGATAAAGAGGTTGTGAATTATGTTATTTCAAAGCTTGAAAAATATCCAAATGCGGCAAAACAGTTTCTTCAGGCACTAAATATTTATCAGAGCGGAGATACTGCTCAGTTCCGAAATTTACTTGATAACTTACGTTTAGCCTTAGAACAACTGTGTAAAGAGGTTTTACATAACAATAAATCGCTGGAAAATCAGGAGAAAGCGCTTAAGGATTGGTTCAAGCAAAAGAAACTACATCCTAATATAAATACTTTGTATAGCGTTCAATTGCAAAATTATACAAAGTATCAAAATGATGCTGTTAAGCATGATGAAAAGTATTCGGTAGATGAAGTTGAGTTCATGATTTACCTTACGGCTACCTTTATGCGGCTTGTAATTCAGCTTGCAAATGAAGATTTAACTGAGGTTGATAGTCAAGATGTTGTTTAAACCATTGATAATCATAGCAAGAGAAAATTAACCGCTGGTCACACTGATTGGTTTAACTAGTTACCTAGAATTGTCTTAATCTATAGGCAGGAACAAGAATGAGTTTAGTTCATAAGGGAATTAATAAACACGTTATTGAATATTTGGATTATTACTGTGGCTTAGAAGATGCGCCTGAAGATTGGAAACTAGTTAGCTACGGAATAACGTCTCGATATCTCCAAAAGTTAACCCAAAAACAAGGAGTAGATGTGATGCTTCAGAAAACAACTAAAGATTCAAGTCAATCTTATACAGTTGCTACATTTGAACTTCTTCCCGATTCATCCTTAAAGGAGATAAAATAACTGAAATGAACCTACCTCCGTTAAACATCATAATTGATCAGAATTGGCAGACAGTAAAAGGCAGTAAAGCCAAACAATTAAAGGAAGCCATTCAAGCACAATTTAAGGATGAGGAAGTCTTTAAGGATATAGAGCTTAATCCTCGAATTATGGGAATGATAACTGTTACTGAAGGAAGCTATAATGGCTATATTTTCATTAGATTTATCAATCAGGATAGAAAGTATATTTTCGTCTTAAATCCTGAGACTAAACACAACTTTTTGATGGGGGAAGAATGACATGAGTAATTCAAGAACCAAACAGCAACTAGATAACTTTACAGAAACACTTGCCAAAATGCCCAAAGTTGCCCCAGAAGGACAGAATCAACTCTTATGGGAAGCTCAACGAAACGGATTAGAAAGCAAGATTTCAGATCTCGAACAGCAATTGAATGGAGGCAGTCAAGAAAGTCTAGCTTTTGAGGCGTTTTGGCAAGCGCTAGAAATGCCAGAAAAAGATAGTGAATCCCAGGAAGATAAATGGTTAGCGCATAGGTGCAAAACAGTAGCCCAGTTTGCTTGGATTAAAGCAATTGAATATCAGAAAGAACAATGATTAATCTTTCAGTCTTTAACCATCTATCTGAATTCTTCAGTGTTTTAAAGTCTGTCAAAACCGATCATGTTCAAATATTTATCCTTCACTATATTGGCAATTCCACAATCACACAGCCCATATATCTTGAAGTTGCTGGAGTTAGCTACAATTCTACTCTCAATATAAATTTCGCAAATCTCTGCGATTGCTTGGGCAGATATTGAATAACACTTAGATCGTTCTGGTTCTTCAAGTTGACCAATAAAGTTACTGGTTTCTGTAAGAATATTGGGAGTAGTAATTACCTTATTATTAAAAGCGGCGATTAATGCAATTAAAAGCTCAAAGTCTTCAATTGAAAACTGCTTTGTTCTTTTAAAAGTTTCTATTAGTTTGGGATTGGTAAGTCCAACAAGATATAAAATTAAAACATTGGTGTCAACTAAAACTCCTTTCTGTGCGTATTTGGGGATGAGCCAATTTAATTCTCGGTTTAATTCATTGCTCATATCTTCCTGATTTTCATGCTTTTTACATTGCCACCTTTGCTCTCAACTTTAAATATTTTGTACTCACGTTGATATCTTTGTCCAATAGCAGGATTAGTAATTCCTAAATCGGTAAGAATTCTGTCTTTAACAGGAACATCGTAGCCTAAAGTAATTAACCAATCTTTTTCATCTTCTGATAGTTCAACTTCTTCAAGCCTTATGTCGCTTATTGAACCACTACCCATGTCTTCTTTCATACTCTTCAAGTAATCCATTGCACATTTTATTGCGTGTTTTGCGGTAATCATTTCTTGCCTATGTTTGTCTTGTAATAGCTACTTAGTTTCCCGACTACTTGAATCCTGTATAGGATTTATAGCGTTTCCTTGACTGATGAGGTGCAACTAATCCTTGTCCAGTAATAGTTTTAGCTCTAAAAATGTACCTCACTTAACGGAGAAACGCTATATTTGAGTCTTTAACAGTAAATTGCGTTAAGTGAAGAAAATCTGTAGAGATTGTCTAAGTTCTCCATTTGGCACTCTGCATCATAATCAATGCTTCGACTAGAGTCATAGTTACCCGAATCAATATCTCCATACAAATTAGAACAGTGGTTATCCAACCCGCAACCTTGTTCATCATATTCTTCTTCTGATATACCCCCATAATGAAAAGCTTCTGATAAGGTTTCCATTTCTGATTGATGGTAATTATTTATCTCTTCATAGTCAAACTTAGAATCCTCATGTAATTGCTGTTTTAAGCAGTCTGCCTCTTCTTCTATACGTTCTTTAACAGAATCATATTGCCAGCAAAAAAACTCTAGGTCTTCTCCTAATCTAGTAGTCTTCCCCAAAACAAAGCTTTTTACAGTCTTAGCTCCCGCCGATTCAAGTAGTTGTTTACAGGCTTTTAAAGAGTTGCCCGTTGTTGAAACATCATCAAGCAAAAGTACCTTTTTGCCGTTAATAAGTTCATTGTCCACTACCTTAATTGAGTTTAAATGTGTTTGAATGCTGCGATCGCCCCCTGTAGAGAGTCTTTCGGTAGGTTTATGTCTTACCAAGCATGATGTTGCATCAACTAGCTTCATTCTTCGACTAATCTTCTTACACAGAGATCTAATCCCAGAAGTATCTACCCCAATATAGTGAGATGGAATGACCGCTAGACAATCAAAATCATTATCCAAGTTTGATAAAATACAGTCTGCAAAAGCTTCAATCGCTAATGGATCACAATCTTTTATATCCCGAATTCCTGAACTATACTGTGTGAAATCGAAATTATCACAATCGCCAGTCATAGGCTGATAAACGCCTAGATAGAAAATCTCCGGTAGGTTATCATAACTGACCATATTTGCAAAACAATTAGTTGTAGAATTTTTGAATAGTTCTTTGTTTAGCTGTTGCTATTAATTTTTAAACCTTTCAATTACTGTTAAGATAGTTTTAGTTTAAAGAATTCCTCATTAATATGTTTTTCTAAGTCATCATAATAATTTGTACCAATAGCGTTATCTGGTATCTTAATTAGTTTAATAATTGCTTCAGTTATATATCTATACAGTTCTAAGTATTGAGCCTCTACTATAACTTTATCAAGAGTAGGATCGCCATGAGCAATACCGTTTCTGATCGTTAAAAAAGATGTAACTGGGCGGCTTAAGAAAGCTTTCCTAATTGGTTTCATATCCTTTTGCACAGTTGCCATAAATTGTGCAATTCGGGTAGCAGCATTATTAATATTATTCTCATCTTCCTTCTTAAAGAGTGCTTCAAACACAACCATTAAAATAAGGAAGGCATGGTCAACTCGTTCTAGAGTGAAAGAAAGCCGATGATACTCTAGAGCCAGTTTAAGAAGCTTGTCAAAAGTGTTTGCCTCATCCCACTCTTTATACAGAAGACGCTGAAAAGTCAACTTAGCTGGTTCATGTTCTTGAGTCGGCAAAGCAGATTTACCATATCCCAATGCACCATGACTTAATGGGATTGTAAGAGAGTATAAAGTTGAATAGTTGGTAACTTCTCCTGCTAGTTCTCGTATGATTGCGGGACGTGTATCAGGTGTGGATTCAGGAAAAGGAATCGAAGAGAATATATAAGTATAATCAAAAAACAATCCACGAGTTGTATGAAGTCTTAAAGCAGAAACAATTTCATGAAATATGTCTCTTGATTCCTCTGTATTTGAAGATATTTCTCTAAGCTTGGTAAGTGGTTGAATGATATCTACTGCTAAAAACACATTTGTAAAAGAAGGGGAAAAACGGTAAGATTCTCCTATATTCTGAAGTTTTCTCTTTGTCGCGTTATTTCCGTATTTAAGTAATTCAATAAGTTCTGAACTATCGTATGCTTTTAGATTGATAGTATAGCTTGCGTCTTTGTATTGACCTGAATGCTTAAAGTTGACAAAAGGATTATGGTTGAAAATAGGTGTTACATATCGGAAGGTAATATTCTCTACCAACTTTTTGTCCTCAACTACTGCTTTAATCCTATTTCTTTGACTAAATCTTGAAAATAAATATCTTGTTAAGGAACAGGCGAGATAACTTACGGGAGATTTGCAAACCAGTCCAGCAGAAAATAATCAATCACTGAATAACACGAAGATTAAACTAATTTTCATTTCCGGCAAGAGCTTGTTCTGCCTGACTTGAAAACCGAGAAGGATACCTAAAATAAGTAATTCCGTATCTAACCAAGATGTTAAACATATCATCTTCATGAGAATCGACATCACAATGCTCTACAGCAAAAAAGTCCCAGAGATCGCCTATTAGTGGATCTATCACTTTATAGATAAATTCTGCTGTTAATTGATTGAATTCTGAACTTGGAAGAGCAACGTGTTGAATAATGTTTCTTACCTTTCCGAAGTCTTGATAAGTCTTAAGCTCATTAATTTTGTATCCCGTAACTGCCCAAAGTCTTTCTGGCAATTCAGAATATTGAATGCTTTTCCCCTGGTGAAGTAAATCACTAATCCCTAGAAGTCCATCATCAGTAGAGCTAGATTTTGGAATTTGGCTAAAGATTAGTAGAGGATGCTCTTGAGCAATTGCGGCTTTTATAAGAATTTCTGCTGAATGAGCAGCTTGAAGTACCGCAAAAACACTTCGCTGAAGAGTATCACAAGAATCCCAGTAGAAAGCATTTTTTTGAGCTTGAGCGAGAATTCCTAAACCTAACCACTTCATGTGTTCTGACATCTGTTTGCAGTCTGGATGCATAAGTTCAATTTCTAGTTTTGTTAAAAGTTGTTGTTGAACTGATTTATCAAAATTAATCTATTTGATCAATCCAGCCCAAAACAAAATCAAGCTGTGGTGTAATCTTTAATTCTTACTATCGTAAATCTTCTAGCTTCTTGAGTAAAAGGTTTACAAAAACAATGAACGCTCCTCCTTCTTCTGGAGTTGGGTCAACAAGACGATGAGCAGAAGGATTACGGAAAGTTGCAAAAACCCCTGCATACAAATCTCGATATCCCTGCCTCTCAGAATCAACTGAAAACTTAGAGGCTAAAGTACCACCATTTTTAAAAACTTTATTGACAATATCTTGACCAGCATAACCAGCCTCTATGTTGCCAACATCTCTTAAGCGCTCTTCTAAAATGACTCCTGCTACACGAACAGCAGAATCCCACATCTTTTCATCAGCACTTCCAGCTCCTAATATTGGTAGGCATCTTTCCTTTAACTCCTTATCTAGATTAGTGATGTCAGCTAATGGTGTTAGATGCTTAACAAAGGATGTATCTGAGGCATTGAAGTTGGTATCTACAGCTTCATAAGCTTTGTTAGTGAGAGTGCATCGTAGGTCATTATTTTTCTTTCCTATGTTTTCACACCAAAGCAAGCCCTCTGCCTGAAGTATTTGGATAGCCCCTTTTCCCAATTCTGGTATTGGCTCCTCTCCACTGTAATAGGAGATAGACGAACCAGATATAGACCAAATAACCATAAATTCTTCAGGTAGGTGTCTTTGACTGACCTGTTTTACAAACCATCGTAAAAGGTCTTTTTGTCTATCCGTTAAGTTATACATTGTATTTAATTCAATGTGCTAAAAGAAGTCTAAGGCAGTTTAAACTGTGAGAAGAAAGTAGAAGCACCCTATTTTTTATGCCTAACTATCCGAAGTATCTTTCCAGATAACCCCTTTCAGATTAGTTTTTCTTGAGTTCTTGTTGTAAGGTGTCTCGATTTTGCCGAGCTAATTCATAGGTAGAATCAAGTGATAACGCCTCATCATAAGATGCAAGTGCTTCTTGATTTCTACCTAAATTTTCTAGAGTTAGTCCTCGTTGATTCCAAACTTTAGCTTGATTACGGTCAAGTTCAATTGATTGGTCAAAGGAATAAAGAGCCTCAGTGTGCTTGTTGTCTATCCTTGACTGATAACCTTTCTGGTATAAGTCTTCTGCTTTACTAGTACTGGTTACAGGACACGATTCAGACGGTAAGCGGACAAAACATCTTGCCTCTGGGACTGTCAAAGCGCTAACGGCTAAGCCACCTATAGCTATTGCCATACCTAATTTCTCAGAAAAAGACCTTCCTGATGGTTTATGATGATGGTTGCTTGGATTCGCCATAAAGACTCCATAAGTAAAATGTAGTTTTGAGGTAAGGGAACAGAATGAACCTACTTGACTAGCTGGACAACTCTCAGGTAGGTTGTGTGTTCCTTTTCAACTCGATTGTATTTTTCAGCGGTAGAGCATTAGTATGTAAAACCACACAGCTCTATTACTTTGCTGAATTGGCTATCTGTTATTGCCGCTAACTTCTTGACCTGAATGATCGTGAACGCTTCTGTTGAAAGCTCACTGAACGCTACTATAGGCGAGACTTAGGTGTAGCCGCAAATTTACAAACGGAACAATCAATTTTCTCGATTACTTCAAACCTTTAAATCTAGCAGATAAGAGGGAAAAGAGGCTTATAGGTGATTCTAGCCCCCTCTCAGCGAATGCAAAATAAATACTGGAAGTTCTTGTGTTCCTCTCAAGTTGCTGGCGGGATTGACCAACGAGAGATTTACAAGCCAATCCCCCAAGAGATAACTAATCGTTGGCAGCATTGGCTAGTTTAATGGGGTGTCAATTACTCTCAGAATTCTTTATCTGCTATCTATCCAAAATCCTCATGAAATAAGTGAGATTGAAGAAAATTCTCCTGTACGCTTGACATTTGCCTGAGTCAAGAGTAGTCAGGTGCCACTGATTCTTGGGACAGACTAATTTCTTCATATAATTTGTTATTTGTTTTTATCGTTCTCAATTTGAGTTTGAGATACAACCGTGATTGTCAACTAGATAATGTGAGGCTGGATGGTTCGTTTTCTGCCACCGTTCATTCTCCACCTCCAGAGCGTGCGCTCACTCCTACGTTAAGATGTGATTGAGCGGTAGCTGAATAGGGTTGTTATCAGCCAAGTCCAAGCTAAACTGCAAGCCGATATCTGGGTAAATGCTACCTGGGACGAATACTTCAGGTGAGCAACGATTCAGCCTACGAAAAAGCCAAAGCCTACTACTATAACGGACGCATAAGGATTAAGATGCTTCGTTTTGTAATGCTTATTAGCAAGGCTGAACTGATTGCTCAAGTTTCTCAGTTTCAGCAACAATCCATCCTTGCCATGCCCTATCGCTTTGATTAATCGTTGTCGGTGAAATCTCATCTTGACCCAGATAAAAAACCTGTGGCTCTCAAAGTAGATGTAGTTTAATTAAATAATCAAAATCTCTATCTTAAGGATGATTTTCAAGTGTTATGCCATCTAATCTAAGCTTAAACCAAATCCTAAATAAGAACTATGAAACTGATCACAAGAACCTCCTCTTAGAACAGTACAAAATGTATGTAGAGATGCATGACAGGATTAGCGCAAGAAGGAATCAAGTTAATAGCTTTTTTATTTCCCTTCTGTCTGGGTTGCTAGCTATTTTTTCTATAGCTAGCAACCAGGAACATATTCTTAGTTCCCCTATGGTTGGGCTAGTAGTAGGTTTTTTGGGTTCCATTTTATGTATCTTATGGAATTTTAATATTCGGTCCTATAGAAGATTAGTTGAGCGAAAAATCCAGGTAATTTTAGAAATGGAAGAGTTTTTGCCATTTTATTGTTACAACAAAGAGAGTTTTTTAAGGGAACAGGATTTAACCGGAAGGACTTATCTAAGACCTACAAGCATTGAACAGTATGTTTCAGTTGTTTTTGGAATTGTTTACATAGTATTGATGTTTTATTCATTGTTTGATCTCAAATAAATCTGTCTTACTCTCTCATTTATCCAAAGGAATGATTACCCACCCAAAATGGCAGGAGAATTAGTTACGCAAATTATAAATATTTTAAAGAGTTGGGCTAAAAAGCACAATACTAAGCAACTTAGTAAGTTCTATCTTTTTGGTAGTCTCATCAACGGAAGTGGCAATCAATTTCTTCCAGACGAAAGCGATATAGACTTAATTGTTATTCTCCAAGATTCGGGTCCTTTAAATAGAGCTAAAATATGCCAGAAACTTCAAAAAGCTAAACATGAGCTTGAAGAACTTTTACTATCAATCCTCAAACGAAAAAGCAAAAGCAAATCTAACGCGCTCGTTAGTTTAGTTTTAGTGACTAGCAATGAAGTGATTTGGGATATACATAAATCACAAAAAATAAAATTTTTTCGAGATAACAAATTTTTAAACCTCCTAGATGAAAGTGATACATCAATCCCCATAGAGATTGATATTCCCATAGGACTTGATAATAGAGAATCCCTGTCATATATCATTCAAGCTCTTGAAGAAGCTCAAAAATATAGGAATAAGTATCTTTCTATTAATCCTAATAAATCTAAAGAGTATAAAGAAAAAGATATTTTTCCTAAAGATTTAGCGCGTAGTGCTGCTCAGGTTCGCTCTTTTGATATAAAAAATGAAAAGGAGAAGTTTGATATCAACTTAGGGAATGGTTACCTGATATCTTTACTCGAGCAAAAGGCTCGTACAAAAAGTGATGAATGGTCTAAGTTAAACAGTAAAGTTGGCGAACGATATGGTCGCAGCAGACAAAATCCTGCCCTGAACGATTTTGATTTATTACTTCTTCATGAATTACTGTTTGATAAAGCATATAAATTGCTGAAGCAAAACTCTTCAACTAACCTAAGTAAAGGTGGGCATCCTCCAAGGGGTAGGGGAAATTCACCTGCTCCTCCTGCTGCTAAAAGGCAGAGCAAAAAGACACCAGAGGCAAAAACAAAATCTGAATCTTTGACTGTAGCCCGCGCTCACGGGAAAACAAAATTAGCAGAGTCAACAAAGCCAGATACAGCAAAAAACAAGACAAAAACACCCCGAAAAGCTCCTGTTTCAAAAAACATCACAACTCGCAGATCTATGACAGCAAAAGACCCTAAAGATTGGGTCATGCTGAATGATAACTTTTTCCGAACAGACTCAATTAAAAATCCACAAGATCGAAGTATTATTCTTCAATTGTTACCAATAGAGGATAGGGAGCAAATCGCCGAGTTAAAGTCCCTTCATCCAGGAGAGTTTAACAATAGAAAGCAGATTACCTACGCAGATCAGTCTGAAGTTGGCATTATGCAAGTCTCGTCCGTGGAATCTGAATCGAGCGCAGGAAGAACTAGCTTTAAGATTATGCTTACGCCAACTCAGCGATCGCAAAATAGTGGCTTTGCAATGGAGATAAACTATAACAACTACAGTGCAGACGAAATGGCTAGATTACGTGCCCGTCTAATGTTGCTCGGAGAACCACTTCCCAAAGACCTCGAACAGTTCTTTCCTACTACTCAAGTCGAGGAGATTTTTCCTGAATTGTGGGTAAAGCTGCAAACACAACCAAGGTTATTTTTGCCAAAAGCATGGTTAAAAGCAGTGTATAGCCTGAAGATGAACGGAATTGTTGAGGATGTCTTAAAGTTAGAACTGGGTCCAATCAACAACAAGGTGATGCCTGTCCGATTTCGGGGGAGGAGAAGGCAAGTCTATGCAAATCGGGAACCTAGTATCATCAACTTTGAAGGAAGCTGTACTCTCGGTGAATAAACAACTTGTATCTTGCTATAAAGATTGCAATGTTCTTCAAGCTTCTAACCTTCATTAAAGACTGGTTTGTTAGTGCTGAACAATAACAGCCTTTATCTGACTTGATGCATCTATGACAAACATCACGCGGTTAAGAACAGACACTTCATCACAACTTAAGAATACAGTAAGTGAGCATTTATACTAGATTCAAACACCAGGTTTTCACCCCTTTATGGACTAGAAAATGTTTAAGTACCACTAATCATAGAGTTTCTGCCGCTTTGCCATCGAGCTAAACTTCATACCACAGCGCTGACAACTACCCTCTTTCCACTCAAAAGGCAAGGGTATTTTCTCATCACAAGCAGGGCATCTCGATATCAGCCGCAGTCGGTGTTTCTCACAGCCTTCAGTTGATTGAAACTGCCACTCGATCCGGTGATAGGGAGCTTCACGGTAACATACAGCACATAGGCGAGTTGAGCGATGTACCATTGCCACACCATTTGGTGGACATAAGGCTTCAAGCTTGTTGACTTCTACACCAATTAGCTTGCTCATCGCCTCCAATTCTTTCTGAGTCGGACGTGGATTGAAGCGAAACTTCTCCCAGCGAGATAGAGCCGTACCAATCCCTGCTGCCTTGCTCAAACTACTGGGAGTAGATACGCTGATAACTTCCTGACGGCGAAATCGTCCAAAGTAGTGGCTGATGCTTTCTCCTTCAAACGGCTCAAGATACCAGGGTGGATGTTGGGGGGCTTCCGTTTCCATAAACAACGACACAATTAGGCTCTAAGCACAGACGCATCAATGGGTAGTCTTCTTGTTCCAAGAATCTGATTAAGACTAGACGAATTCAATTGAGTACCAGGATTCTCCAGCCTATAAACTGCGATTTTGCGAAGGCAGTCGTAAAGCGGTTCAGCTTGTCCACTACACTTCTCATAAAGAGAGTTACAGAATCCAGGAATGGATGCTAAATTGAGTTGCCGCTCCAAAGGCACAAGAACTTGCTCCTCCCAACTGGCGACCAGTTGAACAGTCTCTTTCTTGGAGAAAGACACAAATTCATGACTATCCAGAAACGTATTGTAAATATCCGTATATCTTTTACTTTTGCGATCGAGAATCTCATCTAAGTACAATGAACCTGCCGGAATTACAGCAATCTTTGAACCGCGAACAATCTCAACCAGCTCATTAAAAGATTTGTAGGACAGATAATGGGCGTTCCCGACAATGAGTAACTTAACACCAAACGCCTTGAGGGTTCCACCAGTGCGTGATCGCAAATCTCTCAAGGAACCGACTTCAGCCAGAGGATGCCCCAAGGCTTTGAGTATTGACAGGAATAAGTCAGTTGGGGCACCGTATTGCTCGACTTTTGTATAGACAACTGGCATGGGAATGGCTTGCAAAACTCCCCGCCTTCTTGCCTCCTTCATTCGATAAAATTGACAAGTTTTCTGCAAATCCGCACCATTGAGTGCTTTGATATAGCCACTGCATCTAGTATCTCGTTGTATGTCCAACCACTTGAACAGAGCTTCATCTCGTTGAACAGGGCAGTAGCTGTTGCTATTACGAATATGCTCAACTTCTGGTTGCTGTTCAGGTGATCGCTTAGAGTCAACAGTGCCCTTCGCTTGAGGCGATTGCTGTAATTGGTTATCGATTGGCTGTGAGGCTGGGTTAGGTTGTGCCATCTCGAATTACCAGTTCTCCTCCATCAGTTGATTCCAGTCGTAGGCAACAATCTTTGTTGGTGGGGTGTACTCGGTAGATGAGTCATCTAATGTCTCTACAGCTATGGGGTGAGTCTGTGCCACAGTTGATTGGGATGCTACTGGTGGGACTGGAGTATCACCAACAGTAGCATTTTGAGGAAATAGTTCAAGCACCTTGGATTGATTAGTCTGCTGCTCATGCCGTTTTTGAGCCTTCTTACGGCGCAGCCGCTTGGATTTACGCTTCTCCTCCACAAATTCATATAAGTCCAGACGCTCGTTCAAAATTGAACTATTGTTAATCTCCTTATCCTGCTCACATAATTTCTGCTTGCGCCACTTCAACTCCTCCAAAGACATCTGCTTTTCCTCCAAAGACATCTGCTTTTCTTTGGCATCTCTAACAGGAACAACTCCAATAAACTCTCCGGGTTGACCGTCTTTTGGGCGAGTGTAGGCAAGAAGGATAAGGATATTACGTTGGTCGTATCTGATGGAAATCCGCTCACCCTGATAGTCCACTAAGCAATCCGCTCGGTAATTCAAGCACTCAAACTTGACACAACCATACTTTTCCACCTTACGATGAGCCACCTTCATCAAGCAGATGTCTAGCTCACGTTCATTTAGAACCTGTGGCTCTACCAGCAATCCTGAGTGCCATCGTTGAGTTCGCTTTTGGTTTGCCACCCTCGGATAATCATGTTGGTTGTAGTGATCAACGAAGTACCTCACCAACCTCTTCTCTAACTCATCCAGTGTTAGAGAGGCGTGTTTCTCACAATTATCAGGACGCTTTGCAACCCTTGAGCCTGTATAACCGGGAAGCAGTGATAAAACTTCTTTGTTGATTTTGTCGAAAATCGACTCAATTAACCCACCTGCTGAGGGAAACGCCCTTAGACGGCGCTTGAAATCTAACTGCATTGAGATTTGTTTCAAGTGATTGCACTTGAACTCCTTAGCACGGTCAGTTACCCAATACTCAGGGATGCCGCAAACATTCCATTTTTCCTGGAGTTTGTAGTCTGGTTCATACTGCTTTGGCAGGATTGCATGACGCAACGCTAGACCCACCTCATGCGAACCTGCTGCTTTAAATCCCAGGTGAAAGCCTGCAATACAGCCAGAATAGCTGTCCATTATTAGCGTTATGTAGGGACGACCAATAACCTCTTCACCTTTATCGTCTAACTGAAAAATGACATTACCTTGGTCGTCAACCAGAAAGACATCAAGTTTCGTGTGGTCACACTGCCAAATTTGATTACTATGAGTGATTTCTAAGATACCTTCCGTGGTTTGGATGATTTGCCCTTCAGCCGGAGAACCCGGATGACGAACCTTCTTGTTTTTTTGAGCCAGATGAAAATTAATTACTTTGTAGACAGTCGGATGGGATGGATATTTTCCCGCCACAAGGTCTTCTAATACCTCTGGGTAATCCTTGAAGCGCTCCGCATATTTTTTCTCTCGCAGTGCTTTTCCCTTGGATGCAAGAGCCATGAGATGCACATGAACTTGGTTGTGATTCATCCGAGAGCCATCTCGCTGCCCCCAGTTATGGGTGGCAATAATAAATTTGAACCACTGCTCGGAAATGCGAAACTGCCCTTTGTCCTTGCGACCAACCGCAAGAGTGGCAACTCCCTCTTCCTCTACTCTCTTTAGCATTATGCGAATCATTCGGGGAGTTCTGCCTAGTACCTCAGATGCTTTTTGAATAGCTTCCCTCCGGCTTTTTCTATTAGGGGCTTGGAGTACAGCGTCAATCAGGTCTATCTTTTGCTGAACCTCTGGAGTCATCTCATTTAGGAGAGTGAGTGACAATGCTTGCTGTCCCTGTAAATGTTCTGCCTCTTGGCTGAAAGAGCTGTTTCCCAACACCGTATCCCCTGTAGACATAGTGAGCCTCCAACAACTGCTCAAAAAAGTGAAGCCTTTCACTTTAAAGAATATTACGGTATTTAAAAATTTTGGAAGTAATTTGATTTAAATTTAGGCTCAGGGGTATTGGTAATAAAAAAAGGCTGAAAACTCTATCAGAAAAGGGTTTCAGCCATTTTTAAGATTTAACATAAAAAGGGAAATTAATTCTTTAAAGTGGAAAATAATAATTTAATGGACAGTTGTACAAGCAATGTTGCTTCTGCCTTCTTGCTCTAGGACTAGCGGTTTTTCCGGATTAGGTAAGGGTAGTGTCGGATAAAGAAGAACTAGATGCACCCTTGATCGACCCCCTCAGTTTCCCACTGAGGGTTTTTTATTGTTGTTTGTGGCGATCGCAAATCCTACAAGGTTGCGTTCAAATATGTAAATCAGGCTCAACCAACAAGGCAAGCCGCGATCACTCAGTATCATCGACATAGAACGTCACTGACATGAAGGGGGCAGTGAAGATGAAATAGATTACCCCAGCTCCCAGAAGTGTTACGGCAATACTGAAGAGTACTATCCAACGGCTTGTGGGTTCATAGGTGTCTTCGTCGATCGCATTCCTAATCGAGAAGTAATGTAGGGTTGAGAGCAATACCGTCATCAGACCTACCACTGTGAAGAATAAACCCAACTTCCAGCCATTACCCGGACGAGGCAGTTGGGGAATTTGAAAGTAACGTAGACGCACAATGACGACACCGAAACCCATAAGCGAGATCGCACTACGCATCCAGGCTAAGTAGGTGCGCTCATTGGCTAGATGATCTCGCACCCGCGACGAATTCTGTCGCCCTTGTTTATTTGTCTGACTCACCACTCACCCTCTGTACCATCCAACGTATCTTTAGTAATGGGTTGTACTCGCTTAAATTTCGTAATGCCAGAACGGCGACTTGTCATGCAGAACAATAAACTTGCGCGGGAGACGCTCAATAATGCCTTGGTTCTCAAAATCCTTGAGAAGTCGCGTCACCGTCACTCTAGTCGTCCCAATGATTTCAGAAAGTTCTTGATGAGTTAAACGTAGCTCTATCCGTTGTCCTCTCTCGACTTCCTGACCAAACTTGTTTGCCAGCCAAATCAATAATCGCAAGAGCGAAGTTTCAACTGAGCGGCAATGCAAAATCTCCAAAAACTCTTGAAATTGCTGAATGTGTTTGATTAGAGCATCATTGACCTGATACCACCTATCAACAGGCAGTAAGGTTGCCTCTACAGCAGTAAGGCATTCAATTTGATAAGGGTCAGCCTTTGATAGCACCCGCGATACAACATCCCCTGCCCCCCACAAACCCAGCGTCACATTTGTTCCATCTTCCAGCCAAGTTGAAGTGCGAACCACTCCACTCTCAATTTGCCAGAGATAATCCCGCCCCAAGGGTAGTAGAGAGCGACGCGGAAATTGACTGTGTTTAATCTCAATAGTCCCTGTCGATAAGTACCTATAAGCCGTCATTTCACTCATCCTGATTGTGAAAAACCCTTCACCGCATCAAATCCCTATTAGTCGTCAAAGATGGGTTGAAGGAATTTTACCAGTAAAATACTTTATCTCGATAGGGAAAGTGTAGTTTAAGATAGAAAAGCTAAGAATTCTATTGGTTGCTGACTGTTCCGGAAGTCTCGTTAACCATTGACGGCAGCGCCGCGTTTCTGAACAGACTCCTGTGCAGGCTGGGCTTTAAGCCACCTTATTGTTAGTCGTGTCTCAATGAACCAACCCAACAAACTCAAGCTAGTCTCCTATCTTGCTCCGAATATGTTTGGATTCTATGAGGCAGTCGGAGCCTACTTGAGCCGTGTTTTCGATGTAAAAATACAGCTAGAGCAGAGTCAGTATGACCCTCTCGAAGACCCGATACTGCTAAATGATCAACTCGATCTTGCCTTTATCTGTGGCTTGCCGTTTGCACGACATCACCAAGCTAGCAGCCACCAACTGCAAGCGCTAGTTGCGCCAGTAATGCAAGCAACACGCTATCAAAACCGCCCTGTTTACTTCTCCGATATCATCGTCAAGGTTGATAGTGATGTGATGAGCTTTGATGACTTAGCGGGAAAAACCTTTAGCTACAATGACTTGGGGTCGAATAGTGGTTACAACTTAGTACGCCAACGACTAATTCAGGCTAGCTATCCTAGTCACTTTTTTGGCAATCTTATCCCTTCCGGCTCACATCAGCGATCAATTAGACTAGTAATCGAAGGACTAGCTGATTGCGCTGCAATTGATAGCACTGTTTTAGAGCAGGAACTCCGCGATTTTCCTGAATTGTCTCATCATTTACGGGTAATTGATTCAATTGGTCCCTGCCTCGTGCCACCTGTCGTAGTAGCACAGCACCTTGGTCAAGCCTTCAGGGATTCGTTAGAGTCAGCATTAATCCAGGCGGATACAGAACTCCAATCCGCAATGAAGCGATCGCAGATACAGCGCTATGTTCCTGTAAAGTCTGAAGATTATGCTCCCCTTGGCAGAATGTACGATGCAGCTCTCCAAAGAGGTTATGAACGAATCGGCTGAAACGATGGGTAGTAAGCGTTCTTCGAGCAAGATTTTCTTTCTATAACTCAAAGCCTATAGTTCTCTTCACAATATGGCGAAATTCTGATCGACACCTCTTTAGTACAGTACCTTGGAAGTTAAGGTTTATTTCTTCGTCCTACGGTGGGTGTATGTTGAGACCAATTGCCGTAATATCAAATCTAATTAATTACCATTCCAGCTTAGTTCAAGCTGCCGATTCAACTTGGCGACTGTTGGGAAGGATATAGAGTATCACACTTTGAAGCGTAAAAAGCGAGTTAGAAATTAACGTCTACTCTTAGTAGGAGGAATAATCCATATGTCTTTGTTTTTCGTCGTTTCAGTAGCTATTTTAATAATATCTGCCTATATTTTTAAACATTCAGCAGATGAACTTTCCTATCTGGCGGCGGCGATTTCAGGGGTTAGCTTACTGATAAGTTTGATCTTAGCACCCTGGTCAATTCAGTTATTGCTTTTAATAGTTGTCCTGTTAAGCAATAGACAACAAGCACTGCCTTCTGATTATCTAGTTGAACCTCAAGAAGAGGAAAAAGCTAAACTAACTTATCGTGGTGTCAGCTATGAACCTACTCCTCCTCCAGTGGATGTAACTGAGGCTGAGATGACAGGAAAATATCGAGGTCAGTTCTGGAAAACTCGCAACTTAGTAAAAACATCTGAGACTCAACCGTCCTCAACTCCAAGCGATTAGTGGCTAGCGTTGGTCGTTAGTAGTGAACTGCCCTGGAGCCTCCTACTCTTCTGCCTTCTTGCACTAGATCTTAATTTAGGCTGATTAAACTGCTTGCCGCATTATCTCGATGCTGAACCCTGGTTTGTGAGACTTCACAGTTAATCCACGCTGAATTGAGGGAACATAGCGACGGGAGGTGAAACGCTTTTCCAAAAGATAGAGTGCTTCACGATTCTGTTCAGCACGTAACCATGCATCAAGATACACTTGTTCAAATAAATCCCGTTGGGCGTGACTGCCGCCAATCTCATGTAGACGCAGCAACGTTGGTCTGAGGTAAGCGATCGCATTTTCCCATTCTTGCTTTGCATAAGCGACTATTCCTTGAGCCGCTGGCACCACAACCTCAGCCCAAGTTTTTTGAACATAGGACTTCACGTTCTCTGCATGAGCTTGCATACTCAACAGCATTTCGTTCACGAGTTCCGTTTGAGATGCTCGTGCTAGGGCGTAAACGTAATGTAAATCTTGGAAAGGGAGGGAATGTTCATGGATTCTAGCGGTGAGATAAGGTACAAGTTCCTCCCAACGCTTGCCAATATCTACTCCTCTCAACTCTAGCCGCAGCAGTATCTGAATTGAACCAATTTGGTCTTTAGGAGATTCTTTCCAGGCACGGCCCCAGATGTGGCTATCGTAAAGTTCCAGCACTTTTGGAAAATTTTCCTGTTCTAGGTAGTAAAGGGCGATATGCCACCAGTTATGCGTGTACAGCATTGAATTACAGTTTTCCCACGTCTGTGAAAGGCTCTCCATCCAGGCAATCCCTTCCTCCAGCCGTCCCTGAGTTTCCATAACATGAGCTACAGCATGGTGCGCCCACGGGTCATTCCGATTCATTTGGGTTGCCCGTCGTCCGGCTTCTTCTGCTTCACTGAGATGATGGCACTGTTCTAAACCGAAGGCAATCATGCCGTGTAGGTAGTGATTTTCGCGATTCGCAGATAAAACGTTTTGAGCAATTTGCAGCAAGCTTTCTTTATTGCCAAGGTAGAAGTAATGGTACTGAGCCATCTGGACGGCAACTAAGTCACGAGGAAAGGCAAAAGCGATCGCTTCGAGGTGGGCAATTGCTTGATCAACTCTACCTGTTGCCCAAGCAACAACCGCTGAGATATATAACTTTTCCCGCTCAGTGGCAGAAGCTTGGTAGGTTTTTGCCGCGTTGAGATAAGGCACAGCTTGACGACGAGACTCTGCACTTTCATGGGAGAGGTAAAACGCAGCCGCATGAGCATTTGCAATCGCACAGGTTGGGTCTGCCTCAATTCCTTGGAAAATAGCTACTGCATCCTTACCATAAGCTAGCGTCTGGTCAGCGTAACGATTAATTGCTGCGATCGCTTCTGGTGAATCGGTTGAAACATCTAGCCCTTGCGAGTCTTGTAACATGTTGTCTCCCTCAGATTGATTTGCTGTGCGCTCAATTATGACGATTGGCTGGAGTTACCTTCAATCTACTGTAACTTGATAGAGTTACTGTACTTACTGAAAGTATTGCACAGCCCTAAACCAACGGCAAGCGCTGGCAAGGTAGAAGTGGTTAGAGTATCCGGTAGGAGAGTGGCAATAAACGATTAGATATCCGAGCCTCTTACCGCATAAGGCTGATAAAAGATAACTGTAGGTTAATAGCTGAGAAACTACAGCAACCTACAAGTGAGATACTATCGTTGAACTTACAAAAAAATCGCTCAAACCAACAGCATCAACCCTATGAATACTCGAACTCAAGGCTACGGATGGATTCCTGATACACCTGATCCAAGGGACATAAAATACTCCGCTCCACAAGCCGTTGTTTTTTATTTACCGCCAAAAGTAGACCTGCGGGCACAGTTACCTCCTGTTTATGCACAAGGTTCTATAGGAAGCTGTACAGCACAATCTATTTGCGCGGCGTTTCATTTCTGTCAAATGAAACAAAAATTATATAACTTTGCACCAAGTCGATTGTTTACTTACTACACCACTAGAGATATTGAAGGAACCGTTTACGAAGATAGTGGTGCAATGCTCAGAGACACTATCAAATCTATCAACAAGTTTGGAGCTTGCCCAGAATCGATTTGGTCTTATGATATTGCCAAATTCACGCTGAAACCCACGGTAACTTGTTACGATACCGCTAGTAGACATAAAGCCCTTTCTTATCGTCAGGTATCGCAGAATCTTGATCAGATGAAAGGCTGTCTCGCGGAAGGCTATCCTTTTTCCTTTGGCATGACTGTTTACGAAAGCTTTGAAGAAAAAACTGTCGCTCAAAATGGTGTGGTACAAATGCCTCTACCAGGAGAGAAAGAAGTTGGTGGTCATGCTGTATTAGTCGTTGGTTATGATAATGCAACCCAAAGATTTCTTGTTAGAAATTCTTGGGGAACTGAATGGGGTATTAAAGGTCATTTTACCCTGCCTTATTCCTACATTTTGAATCCAGATTTAGCCACTGATTTTTGGACAATTAGATTAGTTAATTGATGAAATTTTAACTATTTGTAGGGTGCGTTACAACGCACCCTACGCCTTAACATTCACTAAATTGGTCTATGAGTCTAGTGCGTCAAGGCAAAAGTTTCTGACCACGTCGCCTGATGATGGAGAGATTTTTACTAGTCAGTTATTTCTGCCCCGTTGCACTAGTGCATCCTGGCAGAAGTAACTGACCACCCCTTGGGGTGGTAAAAAAGAGGAGAGACACACTCA
>NZ_JCACKQ010000116.1:0-4148 GCF_059505465.1 Symplocastrum torsivum
TGTGAAGAGTCTTGGCTTACAGGCTGTGAAGGGTCTTGGCTTACAGGCTGTGAAGGGTCTTGGCTTACAGGCTGTGTTTCCGCTACAGGTTCAGTAGAAGGTTGATTCACATTGCTTGAAGGCTGTTGGATGAAACGGAAGCCTATGCCGAAGATAGCGCCTAAAGCTGCTAGCATTAGATAATTTTTCATGAGTCCCTTGTTGAAAATAGAAGTCAGTATGTAGTGTAGAGTTGTGGAATTTTGAAGAAAAAAGCATTCAGGTAACTATTCGCTTCATTAAACCTCGCAGTATTGAAAGCACAAAGAGAAAGCTCACCAGACCACCGATAACCATAGCTATCTGTATTGCAAAATTTAAAACCGTTTGACCGGTTTCTTCAATCTGCTGACCAGCCGTTTGACCGATTTCTTCAACCTGCTGATCAGCCGCTTCTCCAAAATTTTTAACTCGATCGTCAACCCAATCGTCTGCTATTGTGGACGGATCTACTTCTCTGCCAAGTTCTCTGATACCAGAATCTTGATTAGTTATATCTATTTCTCTGCCAAGCTCTCTGATCTCAGAATTTTGATTAGTTATGTCTACCTCTCTGCCAAGTTCTCTGATACCAGAATTTTGATTAGTTATGTCTACCTCTCTGCCAAGTTCTTTTACAGTAGAGCTTGGGTCTAAGTCTGATAAGCCAAAGGCGTTCACTTGTTGTGGAATTGCAGCAGTAAGTAAGCTTGTTAGGGATAGCATAGTAAATGCTATACTCGCTTGATTTTTAATGTTATTCATGTAAACAATCCTCATTTTTAGAGATAGAATTGACGTAATTAAAGAAGCTCAAAAAAGTTGTTTGTTTCTTTGACTTCCTGTATATAAGCTTCAATAAAGCAAAAGAATATTTCCGAAATTATGTAAAAAATGAGTCCAGAAAGCAAACTGGTACAAGATAAATCTTAAAAGAAGTTCAAGGAAAGTTTGTATCAATGTTTGGCTAACAACCCTCCACAATGCCTAGATAATGATTTTTCTGTTTTCTCGAAGAAGATATTTCAACCTTAAGCAGATAGCATTTTTAGATGGGATGTTGTGACACTTGGATAGCTGCACGTTGAGGGAACTTCTGGAAGTCCGGCAGTAGAGGATAGCTCGGTAGTGATTCTCGGTCAAACGGCTACAGCGCAATTTTGAGGGAGTTAGCGCGGGTTGCCAGCGGTCGGTCGGGTTGTCCATGTTGAAGAGAGGCTACTTGGAGCTAGCGCGGGTTCGATCGCCCGTTCCGGTCAATAGTCTGGCAACACTCAGGCTATCTCTACTCCCTGAGTATCAAGATGTGAGACGCGCTAGAGGATAGCTCGGTAGGATTCCACGGTCAAACGCTTACAGCGCAATTTCGAGGGAGCTAGCGCGGATGCGATCGCCTTTCAGACCCGTGCCAGTTGTCCAGGACAAACAGGACTGTCCTGAAGACAGCGGTCACTGAGGTAGGTTAGGTTGTCCATGTTGGAGAGAGTCGCTTGGAGCTTTGCGGGTGCGATCGCCTTTCCCGTGCCAGTTGTCCAGAACAAACAGGACAGTCCTGAAGACAGCGCTCACTGAGGTAGGGGGAAGTTGTCCATGTTGGAGAGAGACATCGGGAGCTAGCGCGGATGCGATCGCCTATCCGGTGGGTAAAAATACCCATTACATTTTCAAAGATGGGTATAAATACCCTACACAAAAGCCATAAAATCAAAAGCGATCGCCTATCCAGTTAGGCAACTGAAAACTAGTTACGGACTAAGAACCAGTTAGAATATCTAGTTAAATGTTTTAACTAGTTAGATAGTGAGACAAGACAATCCAGTAACTAGTTAGAATATGTGGACAACTGAAAACTAACAAGTCAAACTACCCCAAGAGCGAGGTGATTATAGGATGCTGATATATGGTCATTGCAAGCATTTGGCAAGAGGGGTGCAGTAACTAGTTAGGTTTAATTACTAACTAGTTAGACTAGCAGGGTGAGCAAGATAGAACTAGTTAGGGAATGAGGCGAGGGGAGTTGATTGATACATTACTAACCAGTTGTGTCTGTTAATTTAAATTAACAGACACAACTGGTTAGTAATGTATCAATCAACTCCCCTCGCCTCATTCCCTAACTAGTTCTATCTTGCTCACCCTGCTAGTCTAACTAGTTAGTAATTAAACCTAACTAGTTACTGCACCCCTCTTGCCAAATGCTTGCAATGACCATATATCAGCATCCTATAATCACCTCGCTCTTGGGGTAGTTTGACTTGTTAGTTTTCAGTTGTCCACATATTCTAACTAGTTACTGGATTGTCTTGTCTCACTATCTAACTAGTTAAAACATTTAACTAGATATTCTAACTGGTTCTTAGTCCGTAACTAGTTTTCAGTTGCCTAACTGGATAGGCGATCGCTTTTGATTTTATGGCTTTTGTGTAGGGTATTTATACCCATCTTTGAAAATGTAATGGGTATTTTTACCCACCGGATAGGCGATCGCATCCGCGCTAGCTCCCGATGTCTCTCTCCAACATGGACAACTTCCCCCTACCTCAGTGAGCGCTGTCTTCAGGACTGTCCTGTTTGTTCTGGACAACTGGCACGGGAAAGGCGATCGCACCCGCAAAGCTCCAAGCGACTCTCTCCAACATGGACAACCTAACCTACCTCAGTGACCGCTGTCTTCAGGACAGTCCTGTTTGTCCTGGACAACTGGCACGGGTCTGAAAGGCGATCGCATCCGCGCTAGCTCCCTCGAAATTGCGCTGTAAGCGTTTGACCGTGGAATCCTACCGAGCTATCCTCTAGCGCGTCTCACATCTTGATACTCAGGGAGTAGAGATAGCCTGAGTGTTGCCAGACTATTGACCGGAACGGGCGATCGAACCCGCGCTAGCTCCAAGTAGCCTCTCTTCAACATGGACAACCCGACCGACCGCTGGCAACCCGCGCTAACTCCCTCAAAATTGCGCTGTAGCCGTTTGACCGAGAATCACTACCGAGCTATCCTCTACTGCCGGACTTCCAGAAGTTCCCTCAACGTGCAGCTATCCAAGTGTCACAACATCCCATCTAAAAATGCTATCTGCTTAAGGTTGAAATATCTTCTTCGAGAAAACAGAAAAATCATTATCTAGGCATTGTGGAGGGTTGTTAGCCAAACATTGATACAAACTTTCCTTGAACTTCTTTTAAGATTTATCTTGTACCAGTTTGCTTTCTGGACTCATTTTTTACATAATTTCGGAAATATTCTTTTGCTTTATTGAAGCTTATATACAGGAAGTCAAAGAAACAAACAACTTTTTTGAGCTTCTTTAATTACGTCAATTCTATCTCTAAAAATGAGGATTGTTTACATGAATAACATTAAAAATCAAGCGAGTATAGCATTTACTATGCTATCCCTAACAAGCTTACTTACTGCTGCAATTCCACAACAAGTGAACGCCTTTGGCTTATCAGACTTAGACCCAAGCTCTACTGTAAAAGAACTTGGCAGAGAGGTAGACATAACTAATCAAAATTCTGGTATCAGAGAACTTGGCAGAGAGGTAGACATAACTAATCAAAATTCTGAGATCAGAGAGCTTGGCAGAGAAATAGATATAACTAATCAAGATTCTGGTATCAGAGAACTTGGCAGAGAAGTAGATCCGTCCACAATAGCAGACGATTGGGTTGACGATCGAGTTAAAAATTTTGGAGAAGCGGCTGATCAGCAGGTTGAAGAAATCGGTCAAACGGCTGGTCAGCAGATTGAAGAAACCGGTCAAACGGTTTTAAATTTTGCAATACAGATAGCTATGGTTATCGGTGGTCTGGTGAGCTTTCTCTTTGTGCTTTCAATACTGCGAGGTTTAATGAAGCGAATAGTTACCTGAATGCTTTTTTCTTCAAAATTCCACAACTCTACACTACATACTGACTTCTATTTTCAACAAGGGACTCATGAAAAATTATCTAATGCTAGCAGCTTTAGGCGCTATCTTCGGCATAGGCTTCCGTTTCATCCAACAGCCTTCAAGCAATGTGAATCAACCTTCTACTGAACCTGTAGCGGAAACACAGCCTGTAAGCCAAGACCCTTCACAGCCTGTAAGCCAAGACCCTTCACAGCCTGTAAGCCAAGACTCTTCACA
>NZ_JCACKQ010000117.1:0-4044 GCF_059505465.1 Symplocastrum torsivum
CGATTCAATGTAAGCCGTTTACCAGTCCCTAGAAGTAAACCAGTGAGGGGCAACACACTTTACCCCTGATAGGACGAAATATAGCGAAGCTGCAACGAGGGGCAAATTAGTACAGAGATACTAATTTAACGGAAGCTCCACAGCCATACTGCACTTACTTTTCATGTGCTTGATTGTTTATTTCTACCAGCCTTGTCCGCACCGCTACTCGTCAAGATGAACAAGAACTCAGAGAATGGCTACTATCCCTCTCCTAAGAAAACAGAATGGTTTCTTCCATCCATAACGGAAGCGAGCGCGTCCGTAAACAGCTTCTGTCACTCTCCGATTCACCCGATCTGAATAAAATTGAGCAATGCTGGTCATGGTTAAAGAGTCGAATTCGTAAGCAATTAACTCAATTCAACTGTCTGAGGGATGCAATGGAAGCTGTGCTTCGCACAGCGACTTAACCGCCTTAGCGGTTGCTATAACTCTTAATTGGGAGCGTGAACCAAAATTTTGTCCCCGCATCAAGAGAGCTAATGACTCCAATTTCACCACCCTGGGCATGGATAATTTGACGGCACAAGTACAATCCCAACCCTAAACCTAAAGAGTTTCGCATATGAGAAGAACGAAAGTACAGTTCAAATAGGCGCTCACATTGTTCTTTCGACATCCCTAGGCCGTTATCCTCAATGCTACAGCGAATCATTTTTGCTCCGGCTGTAGCACTCAGAGTTATCATCAACCCAGGCGGATTATGTTTAATTGCATTTGTAATTAGATTAATAAAAACACGCCATAATTGAGTTGAATCAGCAACCACCAACGGTAAATCTTCAGGCACTAAATTCTTCAGCGTGGCTTGATTTTGTTCCAGGATTGGTTCTAAGTCAGCCACTGATGAACTGACCAACTCACTGAGTTGAATGGGTTCAGTGTGGAGGACAATGCCTTGCACATTACTCGCATGAGCTTCGAGTAAGGAGTTAATCAGTTGGAGTTGGCGCTCGCTCCCTTGCACCATCCGTTCTAAAATCGAGCGGGGTAGAGCAATCGTTGCATCTGGCTTTTGCAGTAAATTATTCAGCACCATCAATGTGCCTGTCACGGGGTTACGCAAATCGTGAGAAACGCCATGTAAAAACCCCTGTAATTGCCGTTTCGATTCAAACTCACTGCGTTGTAAGCGTTCGTATAAATACACCCCAAGGTCACAGATCAAGCAAATCCAGAAATAAAAGACAAAAATTATGATGTTATTGAGAACAGGATTTTCAACCTCTGGATTACTCAAACCCAGTAATGGATTGACACAAAAATAGTAGCCTATTGTTGCCACTTGCGAGACTAAGTGAAGCTGCCAATTTACAGGAATTAACGTCGCTTGTGCCAGAAATACAATCGTCCAAGCGATAAGTACAGGATCGACCTTTCCTTGCAGTGTGGCTTGAATTTGTGGAAGCAGGGTGAGTGACCACGAACAGCCTAAGAAAAGCCGTTCCGGGTAACGAGATGCCCAAGGCGATTTCAGCAAAATTAAGCACAACAGCAGGCTCAGCTCAATAGCAATGTAAGTCATGAGATCGATTAAAATCTCTTCCTGGCTTACGGCTTTGCTCGGATTGTCTGAAGCATTGAGAACGGATGTAATACACAAACCTAAGATGAGAAAGGTTAGGCAGGCAATAATGGTAATCCATACAAACCAATGCAGTCGATTCAACATGAAGCGACACCGCCATGCCTGATATTCGGCTGAGTTACCAGCTTGCTGCACTCTTGCCAAAACCGAGCTTACCGTTTTAGCAAATCGACTTAACGGCATCTTGTAACGCATTATTGGAATAGTTCTCATTCTTCAACAGACATTCCATTTAGCCCACGCAAGTTCCTTGAGTTAAAGCTGCAACTTATCCCTCTTTTGTTACTTTCGCTGGATAAAATCTGTAATGCTTGAATTGCATTCGTGAAATATTTGTTTTCTGGTTGCTATGACACGAAGTGACTGGATGCTCAGTCCAGTCAGTTGAACGAATGATTATTGAGATATGTAGGCGGTTGGGTACAGCGCCTTCTTCGGCGGCTGGAGGGGGACTTCTCATCAGGGAGTTCGCTTGGTATACCAAGCATGAATCAGCAGAGTCTGGAAGAACAATACAGGCGTGTCAAAGCCACTTGATGCAATAATGGCTTCAACTTCCTGCGGCGGTAGTAGGGCGACATCCCGCCCATACGAGGTGAGAAATTTCTCAATTTCCTCGGCAGGCATTTCAGGATTTATCAGCATCCGCACCCAAACTTCCAAAAGGCTTTGGTAAGCGGAGCTAGACATATCGGAAGCTAAATCAGAACTCACTAAATATCCATCCGGGAGAAGACGTGCAGCAATTTGACGAAAAAAGTTGCGCCGTTCCTCCTGCTGGATAAAGAAATGAGAAACCAAAAGGCAGGTGGCGGCATGAAAAGGGTCTGACGCGGGAAGTGAATCGAGATAACCTTCGTGGAACGTGCAACGGGATGCGATCCCATACTCCTCGGCTTTCTGACGGCAGATGTCTAGCATCGGTGCCGCAGGCTCTACCGCAGTGAACTTCCATTGTGGAAATGTTTGGGCGAGGTCAATCAATTCTGAGCCAGTTCCCACACCGACGCAGAGAACCCGTGCGTCGTTAGGAAGTTCAGAAAGCACCATGCGGATCAACAAATGAAGTGCGTTATGCATCGGAGCCAATTTAGCGAACCGCCTGTCATAGGAAGAAGCGAACTCCTGGTCAAAAACAAGGGTTGTCTGTTGGTTTTTCATAAGGCAATGAATGAGTTATCGATGAATCATTGACCCGACATCGACTGCGCTTCTGGCTGGTTCTGCCAGCCGTGCTCGCGCAAATAAGATTCAAAGTCGGTCTGTGCAGGAAAATCACGCTTCAACTGTGCTAAATCCGCTGCGTAGCCGACGTTCTCAAACCAGCGATACATGATGGTCAGTTCCTCTCCAATTTGCTGCTCAAACGCTTCAAACGGAATTTGTTGGTATTCGACGGTTTTTCCTAAAACACGGCTGAACGCAGCAGCGATTTCCGGCATGGTCATGTCCACACTGGCAAGTTCAATTTCGCGGTGCATGAAGTCTGCGGGGCGATCGAATACCTCAGCGACCATCTCTCCATAATCTTCTTCAGAAAGCTGCTGCAACTTCGTCTCAGGACTCAATGGCTGAAAGAGGGTTCCGGCATCAACCATCGGACGCATCATGTTGTAGTTGTAGAAAAAGAAAACGGGTCGCAGGATTGTGTAGGGCAACTCACTCGCTCGGATGTATTCTTCGACTTGAAACTTGCTGTCGAAATGCGGAATGCCCGTGTTGCGTTCGGCGCTACCCACCGAACTGTAGACGAAGTGCTGGATGCGGGCCGATGAAGCCGCGTCTGCAACCGCTTTGCCCTGACGGATTTCGGTGTCTATTCCATCTAGAATGATCTGTAGCGAAACAACACCGTAGGCACCTTGCAAAGCGCGATCGAGGGAAGCGCGATCATTGAGATCTCCAACTACGAGTTCTGCGCCTGCTTGCTCGAGGGCAACAGATGCAGGCTTGTTGGGGTCACGCACCAAGGCGCGAACCTTGAAATTGCCGCGTTGCAAAAGATGATGGGCGATCGCGCTTCCCTGATTGCCTGTAGCTCCGGTGACTAAGATAAGTCGTTCTGTGTTGATTGACTGTGGCATGGGATTCCTCCGAATCGGTATGGGTTGGGTTCAAGGCGAACGAAGGCGCTGACTCGACATTTACTTCGTTGTTCTCATTCTTCACCAGGCATTCCATTTAGACCACGCAAGTTTCTTAAGTTAAAGCTGCAACTTATCGGGACTTAAACGAAAATCGACTAGCAATAAAGGTATAATCCAAGCACAGTAGATATTTCACATCAAGGCTTGAGTGATGAAAGAGACAACTCCCGCCGCTATGCCTCCTTGCTTCGATATATGATGGCAAAAAAAGTCTGCCACTAGATATAGAGTTATATCAACACGCCAGTTCTTTACCTCAAGGAAAAA
>NZ_JCACKQ010000118.1:2500-4003 GCF_059505465.1 Symplocastrum torsivum
GGTCCTCCAGTAAGTGTTACCTTACCTTCAACCTGCTCATGGCTAGATCACCCGGTTTCGGGTCTAATCCGACGAACTGAACGCCCTGTTCAGACTCGCTTTCGCTGCGCCTACGCCTATCGGCTTAAGCTTGCTCGTCAGATTAAGTCGCTGACCCATTATACAAAAGGTACGCGGTCACCCAGGACGAACCTTGAGCTCCCACTGTTTGTAAGCATTCGGTTTCAGGTGCTGTTTCACTCCCCTCGTCGGGGTGCTTTTCACCTTTCCCTCACGGTACTTGTTCACTATCGGTCGCTGAGGAGTACTTAGGCTTGGAGGGTGGTCCCCCCACGTTCAGACAGGATTTCACGTGTCCCGCCTTACTCATGTCCCAACTGTTTGCAGATCCGTACGGGGCTATCACCCATTGATGCGTGGTTTCCCAACCACTTCCGGTAACTTACAGTCAGGCACTGGCCTGGTCCGCGTTCGCTCGCCACTACTAACGGAGTCTCGTTGATGTCCTTTCCTCCAGGTACTTAGATGTTTCAGTTCCCTGGGTTAGCTTTGAACCCCTATGTATTCAGGGCTCAATACCTTCATGTGACAATTCGTAGTGCAGGCTCTGCCCTTGCAGACAGAGACTACAATACGAATTGTCGAAGGTGGGTTTCCCCATTCGGAAATCCGCGGATCAAAGCTCATTCGCAGCTCCCCACGGCTTATCGCAGCGTATCACGTCCTTCATCGCCTCTCAGCGCCAAGGCATCCACCGAATGCTCTTAAGGCACTTGATCGTTCTCATGATCGATGTCCGCAAAGCTACCAGCCTCACGCACATATGATCAGAAAGACCATTTATGCTTGCCGAACAGATCCGAATAAGACAGGCGCAGATGGTGTCCGCATCCCGAATGTCGCTGGGTAGCGACGTCTTCAGATCTATTCCCTCTTCACAATGACAAACAGCGTTACGAACCCTCCGAGGAGGATCAGTAAAACCAAGACTTTCCGGGGTTATGGTGGAGCCTGTCGGGATCGAACCGACGACCTGAAGCTTGCAAAGCTACCGCTCTCCCAACTGAGCTAAGGCCCCTTTTGGGTAAAGTGACGCGCCATCAGACGCGGCGGCCGTACGGCGCCCTGCAGCTCGATCGTGGTGGGCCTGGGAGGATTTGAACCTCCGACCTCACGCTTATCAAGCGCGCGCTCTAACCAACTGAGCTACAGGCCCAAGGCATGCGGTCCGAAACGGATGTTTCGGACTCGGCCAAAGACCTGAAGCGTTGGCCCAGAATGCCGGCCGATCGAACCAGACGTCCGATACGAGGCCAGGCATTCGCCCGGAAATGAAAGAGAAACGAAGACGGCGAAGTTCCGCATGTCGGGACCTGATCTGGTCCCTTTGTTCAAAGGGGATCAAAGGGTGTCGACCATCCGAAGACAGCCTAGCCGATAAGATCCGACCTTAGAAAGGAGGTGATCCAGCCGCAGGTTCCCCTACGGCTACCTTGTTACGAC
>NZ_JCACKQ010000119.1:0-3983 GCF_059505465.1 Symplocastrum torsivum
GCCTTTTCTCAGATCCTCTTGACAACTGCCAGAAAGCCTTAACTTGTCACCAATGTTCATGACCAAGCCCAACCGGATGTGGTGCTGCGCGGTATTCACCAAGCATTGCGTTTAGATGGCACCTACTTAATGCAGGACATTCGGGCTTCCAGCCAGGTTCACGGTAATTTAGAGCATCCAGCCGCACCAATGCTCTACACGATTTCTTGCCTACATTGCATGACAGTATCACTTTCTACAGGCGGCATGGGGCTTGGTGCTGTGTGGGGTGAAGAGAAGGCTTTGGAAATGTTGACAGAAGCGGGATTCACTAGCGTGACTATCCAGCAACTCGACCATGATTTCCTAAATAACTACTACATCGTCAAGAAGAACTAGGAGACTAACCATGTGCCAAGTCTGTGCAATAGCATGGCGTTACAAAAGTCTTAACAAAAGTGATTCGCTGTTTCTTGATAGTAGCGCCACCCAGAGTGTTGTTGGATTAAGCGATCGCTTCACCCAATCTACAGAGTTACAAGCGACGAAATCTCGGCAAGTGGTACTCAATCACAAATTGCCCAGACCCCTTAGCACTCATGAATCGTGAGGATAACACTATGATCACTAGCTAAACGAAACCCTAGACTGGATAGCTGATTCAGTCTTTGGGCTTCGTTTGACCAAAGCTGAACGCTGATTGCTGAATGCTCTACCTACATTAAACAGGTCGCCGTCCGCCAAAAACGGCAAAGCTAAAATTCTTATACCAGCAATCTACATCCTGAAAACCAGCTTTTTCTAACCAACCTAGTTGAGTGCTGAGTGGAGTCATGCGATCGTATTTCATACGCTGACACGCCTGGTTTAGCGCCTCTATAGTGACAGCTATAAATGCAAGAGAAGGGTGCTATTGTGCCTTGCCCCCAATCACCAGTCCTCAGCCCCTAATCCCCTTCAACAGCTTTGCTAAACTGACTGCGATGCAGAACCATCTCACCATGTTCTGGAATCCAAACGATCCACTCAGTATCAGAGTGCTTACACAATAGCAGTGCTTCGTCATGACTATAAGGACTGGGAGGTTCCCGAAGCTGTACCCAAGTCGAAGCTTGCAAATCTTCAGTTGTGCTGAGTTCAGACTTTGTTAACCAATTTAGAGGATGCAGGTATGGTGGGAGGTTAACTACTGAGTTACGGGAATCGAGTTTCATAAGCTTATATTCCTTCAAGCTACCCACTGAGAAAAGCAGATGCTTCAGGGAAAGAAATGCGATCGCTTTACAAAGAAATTGCCTCTACTCACTGAAGAAATGTATATTTTGTCAACGAGTAGTCCCGATTTCAGTGGTGCAAGGTGATCGCTTCTTCCCACTTGGCTGAGCAACGCTGTAAACAGCGGGTAAAATTAATTATTTTCTGTAGCTAATGTTACAGAATTTTGATTTCTTTCTACAAGCAAATGTCTAATAACTTTACCTTCGCCTATCCAAGTCAAGGACACCTGACGCTTCCTTATTTTCAAAAGACTCTTTGTTCAAGAACATCTAACTCAGCTTGACTTAAAACTTTTGGCTTTATTTGACGTAAATCAAGGTATACTGATTCAATGTCTTTAAGCTTGAAGTATTCCGTCAGAGTACCAATTTTATAATTAGATTTCTTATATCGATGTTTGAAATACAGCTCTACATTACCTCGATGCTTCCAAGTATCAATTATCTGGATTTCAAACTGCTTAAAGTAAGTAGCCAAATCCCTCTGAACTTCATTTATTCGTTCTTCAATCGGTCGCTTGGTTACACCAATTTTGTGTAATGTTTTCCTTCCAGTTTTGATTTCCAGAAAGTATAAACTCCTCTCTAGGAGGCTCTTCAGTTGAGCGCGATAGATTCTCAAATCAGCAACTCTTTCTATTAAGTGCCGGGAATTTATCAGCCTTGCTCGTTCCGCTATTCCTTCTAGCTGCAATAGCTTATCTAGCAATAATGGCTCTTGCATTTCGTCGAAAAGCGCTAACGGTAGCCCTCCAACAGGGATTTTTCCCAAGTCTGTAAATTCATAAAATCCTTGGCTATTCAAAGTTAAGAGCTTGGATAAAACTAACCTCAGAGAAGGTTTTATAAAAATACCTTCATTCCTAACTCCATAGTTTTGCCAAAAGACTTTTAATTCTTCCAACTCTTTACCCGACAACTGGATATTGAAATTGTCATAGAGGGGTAGAGATGGGATTTCCCGATTAGCAATACGATTGGCAACAGGACGACACGTCTCTTCCGTGTGTGCAAAGTGATGTTCTTTTACTTTCCCCTTCTTTGCTGTCAGCCCTTCGCCACAATACACACATGTCAACAAGGTTTTGCCGCTTGGTACATCTTCAATAGAAACTAGGGCGTTGTCTTGACTAACGCCATACTTCAGCCACATCGATTTTCTCTTCTAATACTTTGGGTTGACGCCTCTTACAGCAGAGACTTTTTGAGGCACCCTCTTCCAGAATAGCTAACGGCTCAATGATTGGCTCTAACTAACAGCCTTCTCCCGCACCACATCCATCCACAAATAAAAAAGGCTTAAGTATTTGTACTTAAGCCTTTTCGCTTGGAGGCGAGTGACTGATATAGATTTGCTTACGAGCTAGTTAGCCATGCTTACGCGAGCCAAACAAATACAGGCTCGCTCTTGGTTTAGTTGAGAGCGCTTAGTAGCGGCGAGAGAAGTTGTTTCCCCGACCACCACCGGACGAACCTCTATCTTCACGAGGCTTCGCCTTGTTCACTTTCAAGTCACGACCCATCCATTCCGCACCATCAAGTGCATCAATGGCGGCTGTTTCTTCAGCCTCTGTATCCATTTCCACAAAACCAAAGCCGCGTAAGCGACCCGTTTCACGGTCGGTAGGGAGCTGAACCCGCTTGACCGTACCATATTCTGCAAAAACACCGTTAAGGTCTTCTTGCGTGACTTCGTAGGATAAGTTGCCTACATAAATTGACATAGATTGTCTCCAAAATCAAAGAGGTGTAGAGATTTAGATTTCGGAGAGAAGCCTGTACTGACCAAAAGGAAAATGCCCATCAATACTAGAAACAAACGCTGCAACCGAATTTATTCTCACCTCCTATCTTAGCACGGTGGCTTGAAGGAATGGAGATATGGGGGCAATCTTGTTCAGAAATCATAGCCTGTATACTCCAGCGCGTTGAGTTAATTCCCTATGCGGCTTTCCTCAACGAAAGCAAAGTCAACTGATTTAAGCAGCACCCAATCCTAGCCTCACTGAGTCATCCAGGTGTGTATCCCATCCTCTCCACTCAAGAACTGACTCAACAGTTAAACGAGCGATCGCGTAATTCCAGTGATCTGAGTGACTAATTCTGAAGCAGCACTCAGTAAGGAGGTTTCAATATCAACCTTGTAGTTGGGGCACTGGGCAATTGCACTCACAACATTCTCCAAATCTGCATTTCCCTTCCTTGCTCCCAATCCATTAATTGAGCATTCAATTTGTTTGGCTCCAGAGGCTAGAGCAGCAAGTGAATTCTCTACGGCTAATCCTAAATCGTCATGACAGTGAACTGCGATCGCAACTTGGTCAATATTGGGAACGCGATTCATTATCATTGCAATCAACCCTGAAAACTCTTCAGGTGAAGCCGTACCAAAACTGTCAGGGATCGCCACAGTCGTTGCACCATTTTTGATAGCTACTTCAACCGCTTTACATAGGAAATCGGGTTCGCTCCTAAAAGCATCAAATGCTGACCATTCGACATCAGCACAGTAATTTCTGGCAAGACTAATGCTGTCTTTTATTGTTTCTAGAGTCTCTTTTTTACTCAATTCAGATTGATTCTTTAGATTAATCGGAGTAAAAACATTAATTCTCCCTTTAGCAGCAGGCTTGAGAGCTAGAGCAACACTGACAATTTCCTCTTGCTTAGAGCTAGTGCAGCGCGGCAGAAATAACCCACCAGTTCAAGCGGACTCTGGGTAGCCGT